>JBFRWR010000371.1:0-7869 GCA_051439685.1 Trichodesmium sp. | reverse complement strand
ATTTATCAACAACTAAAGCAGCATATTGATCAATATTAACCGCAGAAACAGTTCGTTCTAAAAGTTGAACTATTTTAACTTGCCCACCAATTTTTTCTAATTGATTATTATCAGCAAGCCAACTCGTCACAGTCATTAAATCTGTAGGTTTACCCTGATTATAAAGTTGCCACATTGCTTTATAAATAATTTGATGAGCTTGAATGGCAAAAAAATCCGGGCGTAATAATTCTGTGACTCGATTAATAGCTTCTGGGTCGAGAAGAATACCACCTAAAATAGCTTCTTCTGCTTCAATATTTTGGGGAGGTAAGCGTTCGCTCTGCATTTATGATTTACCTACAATTATTTACAGTGTTTATCGACAATAAGTTTTTTTGGTTAACTCAAATTTTTATGATATACCTATATTTAATTTCAAACAATTATCATTTCAGAAAAAATAAAGTAGTTGAAAAATTTGTAAGCATTCAGCAGTCAACAAAAAGCGGTCAGTGATTTATTTTAGTTTGAGAAAAAAGCTTGGCTTTGTTGAGGTAAATTGAATCTTACTATCAAAGCCGACTTTAAAGGCTTTAAATGAATTAAAGCCTTTTTCAGGTTTAAATAGGGTTTGCTGTTTCACAGGATTCCGCAGGAATAAATGATGGCTAATAACTGTTTTGCTTGCTCCGCTGCGCGATATTTTGGCGGAGCATTCCGCAGGAAATGTTTACAAAAATTTTACGACCATAACAATACATAGAAAATCATAGTTAACCTCATGGGAAAAAAGAACATTGCCATGAAATATAATCTACTCAAATCGGTTCTTGAGGTTAAAGATTTTTGATAGATAGGCGATCGCTTTTCATTGTATGATTGACCTAAAATTATCAATAATGCCAGATTCAAAAAATACTATTAAAGTATTTTGTTAATAGTAATTAGAAGATATAAAAATTTTTGCTCTTAGTGGAATAGGCAATTTTGGATTTGAGAAAATAAATAGGGTGTAGATAAAATACTCTAATTAATTAATCAATATTCTAGCAATCCGCCCATTGGTTTTGATGATTTTCATCAAAGTTAATTTTAACTAAAAACCTATAAAAGGATGAGTTTTAACTCTTAACTTCCACCACAATATTACAACTTCAATAGGATTCCTATAGTATTTTTCTCTTGGTTATAAACAAACTTCTTCACCGACAAAGCAAAATTGTGAATATAGATATATATATAGGTTTTATTTGCAAATAAAAAAATATCTTCTAAATTGACATCCCATTTAAAAATGCTATAGCAATCTTCAGTCATTCGCAAAAAATCAAACAATAGATAAAAATCCTGAATATCTTGCTCCTTTTTCCTTTTTCTAGGAGATTTTTTCACAACCTATTTAGGACTGCTATATATAGTAATCCGTGCATAGGTTGTAACAAGTTTTATAATAGTTATATTAAACTGAAAGCGTTTTAAATCCTGACTCCTGTAGAGATAATTTCCTGTGGAATGCTACCCATTTCGGAAATAAATTACCCCTACCACAAAAATATCACAACTAAAATAGGATTGGTATATAGATTAATAATATTTACTTAGGATCAGAGTAAAACTTTATTCAGGATTGATAAAAATAAGTATCCTAAGTTAAAAAAAAGGTATTTATGTTAAAAGAATAATTTGATTGATAGCGCCTAGAGAAGCAGAAAAATTATTAACAATTTCCTACTTATGTTGCTGTAACTATATTTTTTAATTTAGAGACTGTTTGTAAAACAAGTATTAAGAGAGCTTAGAGTGACTGAAATCTAAAAGAGGCAAGACTTCAAAAGATTAAAATCTGGTAAATATCCAGAGGTAGAAAGGTACATACTATTCCTATATTTTTAAGTGAAAAATAGTTGTCTTAATTTCTGATTACCTGTTCCCTGTTCCCAGTTAAGCGTTCCCTGTTCCTTGTTCCCTATCTCCTGATTTATATTTCCTGATACATTCAATCTTTTAGTATGATTCATGATTAATAAGTCAAATATTGAATTGATTACAAACTGAATAATTAACCATAAAATTAATTTTACACTGACAAAACTGTTAATTTTACTATACTCCAAAATTTATATCGTTTAGAAGTTATCATCAAACATCCATCAACTTTGAGGTTTCTTTAAAAGGAGTAGTATATAGCTTTTCTCAAAAAGGGTGAGGTACAGTTTTTTTTCTGATTTTATACTCCCTATTCTCCCACCTTCCCTACCCTCTACTCCTGCACAACAAAGAAATTTTGTACCTCACTCCTTGTGGGAATTGCTATATGGATTTAAAACGACTATAAATTTATTTTTACTTCCTAACTTTTGTCAGATTTAGCTAAAGTTAAAAGTCAGAGAATATTGATTAAATAGTAACTAAGCCTTGTTTAAATATCAATTATAAATGTAGTTTAGCATTAATTTTTTCCCTAACTACACCTAGTATTTCCTGACGTAATTCCTATTTATTCTTTACTTTTAATCTAAGCATTTCCTACTGAATGCTGCGCATTTCCGTCAGGAAATGCGTAGCAAACATTTCGCGCAGCGAAGCAAGCTAAACAGCTATTAGCTCTCAGCAGTCAGCCCCTAGTTTTTTAATGAATCAAACCAGCGTTCTTTTAAGTTATACTATATTTTCAAACATAAATCTGAGTTGTTAACCCATATAATTTGTGGTAGGAAATTATAGATGTATCTCAGAAGCTGTTAACTAAGTTCCTCCGCAGAAGGCGAACTATTAGCTGAATGCTGAATCCTTAGCTTTTAACTTTTAACTTTTAACAATTAACTTTTAACTAACTAGGTACAACTTGAATTTCCACTTCTGCAGTTACTTCCGGGTGAAGTTTAATTTCAGCTTTGTAGAAACCAACCTTACTAATTTCTGGTAAAGTCACACCACGTCTATCAATTTCTTGACCAGTATTTTGCTGGATTACTTCTACTAATTCTCTATCAGTAACCGTACCAAAAATCGCATCATTTTCACCAACTTGTTTAGCAATTTTGAAGCGACCAACTGTTTCCAAAGCAGTTTTTTGAGCTGCTGCTGCCTGCTTTAATTCTATTTGTCTTTGTCGTTCTTTTTCTCTGCGAAGTTCAACCTGTTTGAGAATACCTGGAGTAGTACGAAAAGCGATTTTATTAGGAATCAAATAGTTTCGAGCATAACCAGGGGCTACTTCTACGAGGTCTCCTGATTTTCCCAATTTGTTAACGTCTTGATTCAAGACTACCTGTAATTTTTGGGCCATGACTGTAAGTGTAAAAATTTTACTGCAAACCTTTATTATACACTAATTTCAATCATAAAATCGAGAGACAATAGGGATGCCTCTCATCCTTGGAAAAGGACTTTTTTTCCTATTCCCTGTTCCCTGTTATCTAAAAGCAATAATTTTTTGGCTTTCTTCAAAATTGAGATGTACTCGACAGTAGAGATTATTTACTAAAGTTAACTAATTAATTTAAACTACGGTAATATCTAAGGGCGACTGTGCAGAGGAAGTAGGTATTCAAAATTAGAGCTTAATAAATATCTCCAGAAAAGAGCGAGTAGGGAGTAGGGAGTAGAGGGAAAGAATTGACAGTTTATGCTCAATAATTGATTTGATTTTGTATTTTTGGAGATGTCTAATGAAAATTCAATAAATTCTATAATTTTTTTAATAAATCAAATGATAGAGAACTTAAGCAATTCAACTTGTGTAGTTAATAAAATCTTCATTCCTAAGTCAAAATTATCTTTTTGAATTATAAACCTGTGACTGTTCATCAACAGAAAAATCATCAGAGAATCAAAGATTCAATCAATAGATATATCCGAAAAAGATATAGACTTTTTCTCAAAGAAGGAAACAGGGAATTATATAGCAATCAGGAATCAGATGTGAGAATTGGGATGTTCCTTAAAAGTATGGAAAATACGATTGATCATAGTTAAAAATACATTTTTTTCTTCTTCCCTGTTCCCAGTTAAGCGTTCCCAGTTAAGCGTTCCCAGTTCCCTCAAACTTTTGAATATCTCACAATTCAAATCATATTGCTATAGACAGGAAGGAAAATATTTTGACGAAAAGGGAGGGCAAACATTTTTGTCAGTAACTTCTACAACTCTATGTGAAGCTAAATAAAAGACAAGTTATTTTTCTGAAGATGTCTAATAGTAAAATTTACCAAACACAGCAAAATGAAACAAAAATACCTGAAAATCATTTTAGGAACAGTTTTTACCAGCTTATTAATAATTTTCACCTCTTGTCAACCAGCTAATAATTCCCAAAATATGATTATTAGAACTGCCTATAATACTGGTTGGGTAGAAGAATTATTCCAAACTGAAATTGTGAATATAGGTCTAGAAAAATTAGGTTATCAAGTCGAAAAACCAAAACAAAGTGATTACCCAATTATATATATTTCTGTTGCCAATGGAGATTTAGACTATAGTGTTGTTTACTATCAACCAGGGCACGAAAAATTCTTTAAAAATGCTGGGGGAGAAGAAAAATTAGAAGGAGTAGGAATTTTAATTCCTCCAGGAACACAAGGATATCAAATTGACAAAAAAACAGCAGATACATATAACATTACAAACATTGAACAATTCAAAGACCCTGAAATTGCCAAACTTTTTGACTCGGATGGAGATGGTAAAGCGAATCTAGTTGGTTGTAATGCAGGTTGGATGTGTGAGTTAACTATAGACCATCAAATTAAAGCTTATGGATTGGAAGATACAGTAGAACAAAATCGAGGACAATATACTGTTTTACTAGCAGATGCTATGACTAGATACGAACAAGGAGAACCTATTATTTATTATGCTTATAATCCCCACTGGATATCTGCAGTTTTAGAACCAAATAAAGATGTTGTTTGGTTAGAAGTTCCTTTTACATCCTTACCAGAATCTATAGAAAATATAACTGAAAAAGATACATCAGTAAATGGAAAAAATCTTGGTTTTCCCAGAAGTCAACAGGGTATCGTGGCTAATAAAAAATTCTTAGAAGTTAATTCAGTTGCCAGAAAGTGGTTTGAATTAGTCAAAATTTCAGTTGCAGATATGAATGCTGAAAGTTTACGAATTAAAGAGGGTGAAGATAAAGAAGAAGATATTTTGCGCCATGCTCAAGAGTGGGTAAAAAATAATCAGGAAAAATATGATAGTTGGTTAGAAATAGCAAGACAAGCTGCTAATTAAATTTGATATTAATTGAGGATAAATTATATAAAAAAAGGAAATAGTTACTAATATTTCAAACCGTTAATAATTAAACGAATTGAAGTAAGCATTCAGCAGTGAGGTATCAGCTTCATTACTTATAAAGGAGGAAAAAGCAATAAGCGATATTTTACAAAATTAAAAATATGGGTAAAAGTCCATTAATTAATCTTTATAGTCTATCGAACTACATTATTGTTCATTTTTATTGCTGTTTGCGTAGCATCCCGCAGGAAGAGCTGACCACTAATAGCTAAATGCTTACGAATTGAAATATCCTGGATAGAGAAGTATTCAGTAGATATATTCCGATTGAAAAGAATAAAATTGACCAAAAGTAAATATTGTTATTTTTTGCATTCTGAAAAGCAGAGAGTTTAAACCAAAAATTATTAATTATTAATCATTAATTGATTGATAATTAATAATTCGCATCTATTAAAAACAAATCTATAAAATGAAACAAAAATATCTAAAATTTTTATTAGGAACAGTCATTACATCGAAGTTTGCACAATTCAAATATGTTGAGATTATACATCTTTTACTACTTTAGTTAATTCGCTAAAAAACTACTCTAATCTTATTTACAGCAGAGTCCGTAATAAATAGTTGTGTTGTAGTTTTGGAGGTAAAAAATTTGATAATTTTAGCTAGGATATCAAAACCCAAGTATATTAATATTATGCTTAATCTTCCTTGCTAAAAAAATCTGAAATATTCTACTATTAACATAAGTTAAAAACTATAAAAAAACTGAGTCTTGATTCAAAATATTTCAGTCTCAAATCAAGAGAATGTTGCATATTTTAAACTGATATAGCACTGAAATTATAAGTTTAGTTTCTATCTAATTTTGGGCAATTCAACATCATGTCTAATCGATGTTTTTATTACATAAATATAATGAAAACCAAAATATTCAGGATTTATATGTACTATTCAAACAGCCGGAAAACTAGATTTTTGTGGGTAAAAAAAAATCATGGAAAATCTGAGTTTAGATTTAAAATCTAGAATAGAGCTATAAGGTTTCAAAATATCGAAATTTACCAAAATTAAAATCTGTTGAGATTATCAATTTTTTGGCTATTTTACTTAATTTAGGTAATTAAATAAAATAGTATTTTTGTATAGTAACCAAAAACCATAACGTTTGATATTTAATGTTAAAACTCAAAAAAATTCTTAGTTCTACAATATCAATCTTTAGTTTATTCCCGGAAACCATAATTTAGAGAAAAACACTATATATAGTCAACCAAAACTACAATGTCTTATATATGTAGCGTTTACACTCCCAAAAATTAGCAACTTCTAAATCACCTAACTAAAATTTCCCTCTAACTCCATACCTAGAAAATCGGAATTTAGAGAAAAACGCTATATATAGTCAACCAAAACTACAACGTCTTATATATGTAGAGTTTTCAACTTAAAATCCCTTAATTATGATAATCTAACTAAAATTCACTCTTCCTCTATATCTGTCAAAATAGATAACAGTCAAACCACAGAATAAACAGCCAATGTCCAGCTCAGAATCTAATACTTCCTCTGAACAACCAGCAAAAATCCATTTACCCCGCACTAGCGAATCAGAAAATCTCAAAAAAATTCGTCATACCACATCCCATGTCATGGCAATGGCCGTGCAAAAGCTATTTCCCAAGGCACAGGTAACAATTGGCCCTTGGATTGAAAATGGCTTTTACTACGACTTTGATACCCCAGAACCAATTACAGAAGCAGACTTAAAAGCCATCAAAAAAGAGATGGTCAAAATCATTAAACGTGATTTACCCGTAATGAGAGAAGAAGTCAGCCGGGAAGAAGCTAAAAGTAGAATTGAAGCAATTAAAGAACCTTATAAATTGGAAATTCTCCAAGATTTAGAAGACCCAATAACCATTTATCATCTTGGTGAAGAGTGGTGGGATTTATGTGCAGGCCCTCATATTGAAAGTACAAAACAACTTAACCCTAAAGCAATTGAATTAGAAACTGTTGCTGGGGCTTACTGGCGTGGAGATGAAACCAAAGCCCAATTGCAACGTATCTATGGTACTGCCTGGGAAACTCCAGAACAACTAACCGAATATAAAAGACGTAAAGAAGAAGCTCTCAAAAGAAACCATCGTAAACTAGGTAAAGAATTAGGACTATTTATGTTTTCCGACCTTGTTGGACCCGGATTACCTATCTGGACTCCCAAAGGTACAATGTTAAAGAATTCACTGAAAGACTTCCTCCAACAAGAACAACAGAAACGGGGTTATTTACCTGTAGATACTCCCCATATTGCCAGAGTAGATTTATTCAAAACTTCCGGACATTGGCAAAAGTATAAAGAGGATATGTTCCCGATGATGGCCGAGGATGAAGAATCAGAAGCTCAGGAACAGGGTTTTGTTTTAAAACCAATGAACTGTCCATTCCATATCCAAATTTATAAACAGGACTTACGTTCTTATCGGGAGTTACCAATACGACTTGCCGAGTTTGGCACTGTTTACCGCCATGAAAAGTCTGGGGAATTAGGTGGTTTAACACGAGTCCGGGGTTTCACTCAAGATGATTCTCATTTGTTTGTGACACCCGAACAACTTGAAGCCGAGTTTCTCA
>JBFRWR010000370.1:0-7593 GCA_051439685.1 Trichodesmium sp. | reverse complement strand
GTCAGATTTCTGTGATTCCCAATGGGGTAGATTTTAGTCAGTTTCCTTATCGTAGTGCTGACCCTGGTGGAAAGCAATTAATTTTTGTGGGAGCTATGGATAATTTTCCTAATATTGATGCGGTTCGGTTTTTGACTCTGGAGATATTTCCTAAAGTACAAGAACGTTATCCTGATACAACTTTAGCGTTGGTGGGGGCAAGACCAGTACCGGAAATACAGGAACTTTCGACTCGTCCGGGGGTAAAAGTTACAGGTCGCGTACCTTCAATGGCAGAATATTTACATCAAGCTACGGTTTGTGTAATTCCTATGCGTACTGGTTTTGGAATTAAAAATAAAACTTTGGAGGCAATGGCAGCAGGTACGCCTGTTGTGGCCAGCGATAGGGGGTTGGAAGGATTAGCAGTTGATGGTGCAGGTAGACCACTTAGAGCATTAAGAGCAAATAAAGTAGAAGAATATGTAGAGGCCATTGGTCGGTTGTTTGAGGATGGGGAGTTGAGACTTAAGTTGTCAGAAAACGGGCGATCGCTCATAGAAACAGAGTATACTTGGGAAGTTCAAGGTCAGCGCTATGAACGGGTATTACTAGGATAATGAAAAAAAAGACTTACAATTCTAAAGTTAGTTACAGTCAAAGGAAATCTTCTAAAGCTGTTAAAACAGTTGAGAAACCTTATTATCCTAGAAGTAGAAAAACTCCAAAAATTAGTAAAATTACTTCTAGTTCAAAATCTAGGAGACGCAGGAGACGACCAGACCCGTCTCAACAACTTTCGTTGAAATTGCTATCTTTACCTTGGCGAAAATGGATGATTGAATGGCTAGGAATTACCTTATTATTTGGTGGTTCTAGTTTAATGGCAGCAGGAGCATGGCTAAGTGTTAAATTAATTTCCGATCCAAACGCTATAGTTTCATTCAATCAAATATTACCACAGTGGACTCAGTTCTATATCTCTGGCAATAAATCTCTCAAAACCCTCGATCAAATTAAATCGAGTATGAAAGATGAGGGATTAAGTACCGGAGAAATTTTTCCTCTCCCTAGTACAACAACAGATTCTGGTTCAGATATATTAGTGCCAGTAATGAAGCAAATTGAGTCTAGAGGTTCTTTACCTTGTGAAACTCCTTGTCGGGAAGTAGTAGAGTTGCGGGTCTATCAATCAGTTTTATCTATTAATCAGCGAGAAGGCAGTAAACCATATTTTCGATTAGTTAATACTTTATCACTTCAGGGTCCTGCGGAATCTTTTGTTATTGCATCTACTATTCAGTCTGCTTCTGCTCCTCAAGGTTCAAATAAACCTTTACCTATAACAACAGTACGTCGGTTTCAAGGTAAAGTTCCTAGCGCAGGAGCTTGGTTTATTGTTAGTGGTCAGAGACTACAAAATAATAAAACTATTCCTTATGGGCAAATTGTTAATTATAATCCTGGTAAAAATTATTTGAGTTCCATGTTGGAATGGAAAAGTGCTGCTGGTCAAGCTCCTATCTGGCAAGAAATGACTGGGGGAGAAGACCCAGAATTGGTGATAGAACAAACCGTGGGGTTAGACCCGGAGTTTGATATTTATCGGATTCAGCCACGAAAGTTTATACTTAATCCTATAGAGTTAGAGAAAATTGCTCTAGAGGAAACTCCCATTGCTAATCAGTCTTACAAGAATGCTCTGAGATTAGCTCGTAATGGTTTATGGTCTCCTGCTTTAGCTTTAATTGAACCTTGGAGAGAGAGTTTCATCGAGGGGTCTCAATGGTCGGAAAAAGCACAAGCTCAGTTTGATTTGATTCAGTTTCATGCCAATATTACGGAAGCTCAGGCGATCGCTTCTTGGGCAAGTCCAAGTCAAAAGGTTTTAGCTGGTTTAATTGATGGTCGTTGGCAAGAATGTTTAAATATCCTGGAAAATAATTTGGGTAGTATTTACGATATTGCTAAGTTGCTAGAAAATGATAATGGTCGTCTCAGCAATCGAGTTGATGCTACTTTGAGGGTAAATCAAGCTGAAGTTAATGCTATAGCTTGGGGTACTTTGATTGTCGCAAGTCAAAAGGGTCAAAGACAGGCAGTATCCTGGTTAAATAGACAATCAGACACTAGCGAGGAAGCAAAGGAAAAGATTAGAAAGTTATTGAAGCAATTAGATGCTGCTGTTGCTGAAAACCAGAATATCCCACAGCGGAAAATTCAGCGAGGGGGAGTGCTGTAAGAGAAGTCAGAAGTTAGAAGTCAGAAGTCAGAAGTTATATGAGTAGGCGTACATTTTAATGGTCGTGCATTTTCATTATGTTTGTTATAGCGCTACGCGCTAGGGAGTAGGGAGTAGGGAGTAGGGAATAGGGAGTAGCAGACTTTTCAAGGGTTCTAGGATTTAGAAATGTCAAGAGCCGTGTCAGCGTAGTGCTATACAAGAAAAGTGGGAGCATCTTGCTCCCGTGTCTGGTATTAGTTTTTCCTGTATAGCATTACTATTTTAGAGCTACCTTTTTTAGTTGGGTTTCCTTAACGTCAACCCAACCTACTATTTTTTTTATTGGTGAAATGAACCGTCTGGCATTATTGCGCCTTTGAGATTTGTATTTTCCAATAATGCTCCACCTAGTTTAGCATCAGTTAAATTTGCACCAGATAAGTCTGCTCCATATAGTCTTGTAGCTCGTAAATCTACAGAAATTAATTCAGCTCCTCTAAATTTTACACTTTGAAGGTCTGCGTTACGAATATCTGCTTTTGTTAATTCTGCTCCGGTGAGTTTAGCTTCTCGCAAACTTGCATCCTTTAAAGTTGCCCTACTCAAATTTGCATATCTTAAATCAGTTTTATCTAAAACTGTCCCATCTAGATTTGCATATCTTAAATCTGCCCAACTTAGATCAGCACCAGCTAAATTTAACCCTTTTAATGATACATTAGGAGCAAGAAAATAAACACCTAATTTATTATAATCAAACTTTTTAGGAAAACCATTAACTTCACTACAAAGTGCTTGGTTCATTTTTACCATTTGTAGGTTTGCTCCTTGAAGATTTGCTTTTAATAAATTAGCTCTACTTAAATCAGCTTGAGTTAAATTTGCATTAGCAAAACTGGCACTCTTCAAGTTTAATCCACTCAAATTTGCTTTTGTGAGATTTGCACTACTGAAGTTTGCATTATTGGGCAGTATAGAATTGGTAAAATTAACTCTCCTCAAGTTAGATTCAGTAAAATTTGCAGAATCTAAATTAGTCTCATTAAGATTCACATTTCTGAACTTTGCCTTTTCTAATTTCACAGAATTCATTTGTGCTTTATTCAAATTACTATTAATGAACCTAGCTTGACTTAAATTAGCTGCACCAAAGTTGGTTTCACAAAGGTTAGCATCTCGGAATTTTGCACCTGTTAAATTAACTGATATAAAACCTGCACGACTCAAATTTGCACCATTAAAATTAGCATTACTCAAATTTAATGTTGAATCATTAAAAGACTTCCCACTCAAATCTACACCTGCCAAATTAATCCCAGAAAAATCCCGTTCTCCCTCATCATATCTACGCAAAAATTCCTCAGCACTAACCACAGATTCTTGACTTTCCTCTTCCTCCTCAAATTCTTCTAATTCTTCCTCCTCATCTTCCTCATCTACCACCATCGAATAATCCTGAAATTCCATTTCATTCTCATCAATAACTTCAGACAAATATTCCACCGCATCCAAACTTTTAACACTTGCTGTAAATCTGTGATTAATTTCTGCTAACTCCAAAATTTCAGCATTATCAAAACGGTCAATTAATCCTTCAATAATTTGGCGATCGCTACTACGAATCCCTAATTCTCTTTCCAAACCTTGGTCGTCCGAAGCTAAAAAATTATGACTTCCCACAAAAGCAAACTTTTCATCACAAACCAGAAATTTTTCGTGAGTTCCTAATAGCTTCAACCTAAATAAATCGGGATAACCTTGCTCTAATTCCTGTAAATCTACCAAAGCATTATATTTCCAACCCTTGCCAATATTTGAACCGTCCCCCAAATATCCCCAACCAATATCTATCTGACAACCCCTCTCTAAACAAGCCTTAATTTTATCCAGTAAATTTTCATCAATACCCTGGGAAGTCAACCACAGACAAACAATAATTAATCGTGATTCAACTGTTAATAAAGCCTCAATTAATACATTACGACTCCCAGAGTGATCGAATACTAATTTATTTTCATATTCTTGAGACTTTTCTGATATTTTCTCTTGTACTTCAGTCGATTTTATCCGATTATTTAGAGCCAATAACTCATCTAAACGTAGATTTAAAGTAGTCAACTTTTCCTGGAAATTTTCTTTTTGCTAATCTAAAGTATTTTTCAGTTTAACAACATATTTTTTGAGAGTAGTCTGTTGTTTTTCCTGTTCTGAAACTTTAGCCATCAAAGCAGATAAATTGGATTCTGAGTCAGACATAATTAAATAGTGGAGAAATTACCATATTTATTGTAAAACATAACCTAGAGGCGAGTTTAACTATAGATAAATAAAGTCAGCATTTATTAGATTTCTTGCAAAAGTTTTAATTAAATTAATTTAAGATATGAAATCAACAATTTAGTCTCCCTACTCCCTATTCCCTACTCCCTATTCCCTGACTTCTGCAAGAAGTCTAACTAATACCCGCTCCATTAACCATTAAAACATCCCTAACCTGCTTATAATTATCATCTAGTTTGATAATTATTGTTCTGAATAATAAGATGAAAAATAATGAATAACTGATAAATGATAAGGGCTTTTTTGCATGAAAGTATATAGCTGCTGCACTTTGCTTGTGCATATTTACTTCATCAGGCGCGGAAACTGCTGTAACTATTGGACAATAGATGAATATAACATCAATATGAGACATACAAAGGCTAAAACCTTTACAGGTAAAAGTTTTTATATTTAATCAGCCAACCCTAACTATTGGACAATAGATGAATAGAACATCAATAATCGCCAAACAGAACGATATAGTTGCCGCACTTGCTCCGCGTTTCATGTGCGAACCAAAGCCGAATGGATGTTCTATCGCTACTTTTATGCAATAAAGCGACTGATAACTGATAACTGATAACTGATATGTCACTTATACCAACCAAAAAAAATCTGGCATTTTATTTGGAAGATATCGAAAATCCTATCGGTAAAACCATTAACTTGATTTTACTATTTTTGATTTTACTTTCTTCCGCTATCTTTGTTGCTGAAACCTATCCAATTTCAGAGGAAATTTTTGGGAAGCTAGAGCTAATAGATGATTCTATTTTAGTATGTTTTGCTATTGAATATTTGCTGAGATTTTGGTGTGCAGAGCAAAAAATAAAGTTCGTTTTTAGCTTTTTTTCTATTATCGATCTACTCGCAATTTTACCTATCTTTCCCGGATTTTTAGAACTTAGTTTTATTCGACTTATTAGATGGTTCCGAATTTTGAGACTAATTCGATTTCTTAAGTTGAAAATTTATATCTTTAAGATTAGTACGGCAGATGGAGTAATTTTTACCAGAATATTATTTACCTTATTTTCAATTATTTTTATTTTTTCTGGCTTAATTTATCAAGTAGAACATCGTGTGAATCCTCAATCATTTAAAACTTTTTTAGATGCTGTATATTTTTCGGTTGTCACAATGACAACTGTAGGATTTGGCGATGTAATTCCCATTTCCGAAAAAGGTCGTTTATTGACTGTTTTGATGATATTAACGGGTATTAGTTTAATTCCTTATCAAATTGGAGATTTAATCAAGCAAATTATCAAAACAGCAAATAAACAAGAAAAAGTTTGTAGAAGTTGTGGTTTTTCTTACCACGATATAGATGCTAAATTCTGTAAAAATTGTGGTGCAGAATTACCCCTTCCTTCCACAAATTATCCTGAAGTATTGGAATAGACTTTTCCGGAAAAGAGGGAGTAGGGAGAAATAATTGGGGCTTGCTGAAAAAGTCTTTTTTCAGGAGTAGGGGAGCAGGGGAGTAGGGGAGTAGGGGAGTAGGGAGAGTAATTTTTTTGTCCGACTCTTGCTAAAAATACTATAGCACTACGCATTAAGGTGTTTGACATTTCTAAATCCTAGAACCCTTGAAAAGTCTGCTACTCCCTATTCCGTACTCCCTACTCCCTACTCCCTAGCCCGTAGCGCTATAACTTTTTGAGCATGAGTAGCTCAAAACCAGATACTTTTTCAATACCTAAAAAGGCACTTATCTTCATCTTTCAATGCTTTTATATTTAATCAGCAAACCCTAATTGATTTTATTTTTGATTATCACCAGATGTCTAAGAGACTATTTGGAAAATAAGTATTAAGTGACAAAAATATAACAAGTCTTCAATAATTGATAATGGATAATTGGTAATTACCTCTCCCTCAAACGGATTGGATTGAATAAAAGGAAAATAAATTCATTGTTTATCCACGGCGAGTGAGAGACTTTAAACCTTAATTATTCGGTAATAATTCAAGAGATTGAAATCTTGTAGATAGATACATTCCTATATTATTAAAAATAATAGTTGTAGATTATTTTTTCCTGCTTGTTCCCTGTTCCCAGTTAAGTTTTCCCTGTTCCCTACCTCCTGAATTTATATTTCCTGATACATTCAATCTGTAATGAAATATTGTTCCTATTTCTTCACCCTAAAAACGTGATTTAACGTCAGGATTCAGCCGTCAGCTAATAGCTGAATGCTGACGATTTAACTTACAGCTTTCTTCCTTGTCTATAGTTATTTTTTCCCTGCTTCAAAATTCGCAGTAAATTTTTTAATCTAGTTAAATTGACTTCTTTTCTACCATAACGCCATCCCACATAAGCTTGAGAAATTTCTTCTATTATTTCTCCCTGTTCCCTGTTCCCTGTTCCCTCTTCCCTAATCTGATTACTATATTCAAAAGGTGTCTGAAAATCATGTTTAACTAATCCCTTACTCGCCATTAAATTCAACATTTGTTGATAAATATTCTCCATCGGAGATAACTTAGCCAACCAACGACTGTAACGCCATCCTCGCCAATAAATAAACAATAACCAACCCAAGAAACCTAAAATAGTAGTTAAAATTAAACCAGTAAATATTCCTTGCCAACCTTGAGAAAATAAAGCAAAAAACCAACCAATAATTCCCAATATCCAACGGAATATTCCACCAATAAATCTCTCTAGAAAACCAGTTACAGGAGAAGGCAACCAACCAGCTACCCACTTCCAAAAAACCATCAGTGTAGGGGTTTGGTTTCCAAACCCTTTTTCAATAGAAGGAGGAGTTAATGGCATTCCTGGAATAGGATTAAAAGCAAACCATCCATACCCAGGAAAATATACCTCCGTCATCATATAAGCATCTGTATTTTTTACCACATATAAACCCGTAAAAGGATTAAATTCTCCAGGCGCATAACCGCCAACTAATCTCGCAGGAATGCCAATGGAACGTAACATTATTGTCAAAACTGTAGAAAAATGGTCGCCATAACCACCTGTAATTTTTTCCCCTTCCGGACTATTTTGATAACCAAATAAAAATGCTGAGACTAAATCTTCATCTTCTGCTAAA
>JBFRWR010000369.1:0-36290 GCA_051439685.1 Trichodesmium sp. | reverse complement strand
TGGAAAGTAGGTTAAAGGATGCGGGTTATAAATTTGGTTTTGAACCTATTAGAGTTAAGTTTAAGCCAGATGATGTGATGATTCAAACTTGCAAAGAAACTGGTATTGATTTTGCTCAAGCTTTGATCAAATCCCAAAAACGTCGCGCTCCTAAACCTTCGGGGGGTGGTTCGGGAAGCGATCGTACTGCTCAAGCGGTGGGAAGAGTTGTCGGTTCTTTGTGTATCATGTCTGCTAAACGTGAGAATGTTACCAGTGCGATGTTAGCTTCTTGGGTATCTCAGGCAACTTTTAATCCTCCTGGTGTGACTGTTGCTGTTGCTAAAGATAGAGCATTGGAGTCTTTGACTCATACAGGCGATCGCTTTGTGTTGAATATATTAGCTGAGGGGAAAGAATTAAGAAAGCATTTTACGAAGTCTTTTGCACCTGGAGAAGACCGTTTTGCTGGGGTAGAGACAAAGGAAGCTAATAATGGTTGTCCGGTTTTAACTGGTGCTTTGGCTTATTTGGAATGCAAAGTAGCAAACCGGATGGAATGTGGTGACCATTGGTTAGTTTATGCTGTGGTTGAGAATGGTCAACTGTTGAATGATGGAGTAACTGCCGTTCACTTCCGCAAAACAGGTAGTCATTATTAGAAAAGAGGGAATAGGGAATAGGGAATAGGGAATAGGGAGTAGGGAATACAGCACTTTTCATTTGATTGGTAGGGACGTTGCATGCAACGTCCCTACATGGTTATCCTTTTTTTAGGTGTTTGATTGAGTTGAAAACTGCTGTAATACTTTTTTTGAGAAACAGTTTCCAAGATTTTCTTGAATGACGGTATGATTTATTCGGAAGTTAGTTTGACATACTCCCGACGTTGCGCTTACGCGACAAAGCGGGATTCTTCAGTCAGCAAAAACTGACCGCTGTTTTAACAGAGGTGATGTCCTCCCCCTGTGATGACGCTTAGAATAACAAAATCCTCCTAGCTTGTCAACGGCTTATGAACCTTTAGCTTGTGGAGGTATCCGAATCTTGGCCCTGGCTTTCCCGTACGACGCTCCCCTGCGGGAGAGCGCGGGACTTCCCGCCAGGGAAGTTAAACATATTTTTTGTAGGAGAGAAAAAATTATGACATTGTTATTAGCAGGTGACATTGGCGGTACGAAAACAATATTACAACTGGTAGAGGCAAAACGAGAAGAATCAAAATCTGCGGTAGAACTGCGGAATCTCCATGAAAATCGTTACTCCAGTCAAGATTTTCCCGATTTATTACCTATCATCAACAAGTTTCTAGAAGAAGCAACTGAGAAATTAGGGGCAAAACAAAAACCAGAAAAAGCTTGTTTCGCGATCGCCGGTCCAATTGTGAATAATACAGTTAAATTAACTAATTTACCTTGGATGCTGGATGCAAAACTCATGGCAAAAGAGTTACAAATATCTCAAATTACTCTGATCAACGATTTTGAAGCAGTAGGTTATGGGATTTTGGGTTTAACTCCTAATGATTTGGAAACTTTACAAGTTGGAGAACCTCAAAGTGATACACCAGTAGCAGTTATTGGAGCAGGTACAGGATTAGGACAATGTTTTTTAATTCGAGGTGGAGGAATAATTAGAGTTTATCCCACAGAAGGAGGTCATGCTGATTTTGCTCCTCGTTCTGACTTAGAATTTCACCTCTTAAAATATTTGTTGACAAAACATAATATAGACCGAGTTTCTGTCGAAAGGGTGGTCTCAGGTATGGGGATAGTCTCAATTTATCAGTTTTTACGCGATCGCGAATCTGCCACAGAATCTCCAGAAATAGGAGATGCTATCCGCAAATGGGAAAAAGAAATTGGTACAACTGAAGTTACTGTTGATCCAGGGGCAATTATTGGCAAAGCTGCTTTAGAAAAAAGCGATCGTCTATGTGAGCAAACTTTAGAACTTTTTGTGGAAGCTTATGGAGCGGAAGCAGGAAATTTAGCATTGAAACTTTTGCCCTATAGTGGTTTGTACATCGCAGGTGGTATTGCTGCTAAGATTATACCACTGATGAAATCAGGCAGTTTTATGGAAGCTTTTAACCGTAAAGGACGAATGAGATCGTTATTAGAAAAGGTTCCTGTTCATATTGTATTGAATCCTCAAGTAGGGTTGATTGGTGCAGCAATTCGTGCTTCTAGTTTATAGAACTGATTTGGGAGCTATGATTGGAAGTGTGATATCATGTCCGGATAAGAGCGATCTGGAAAAAACTTGCTCCTCTTTAATAGTTGAAAACTTCCTCTTTAATACTTAAAAACTTCCTCTTCTTCCCTCCGGACTCCTGTACGGACGTTGCATGCAACGTCCCTACGACTCCGCGTCTCCTATCTCCTGTCTCCTGTCTCCTGTCTCCTGACTCCTCCCTAATTATTTATAACTGTTCAACCGGACATGATATTATTCGGTAATGGTGCGTTACATCATTGGGGGCGGGTTTATCTAATCAAATGTAAAAAATCATTAATTTAATAGGGAAACCCGCCTCTACTAATGCAACATTTTAGATGTGTAAATCCAGTAGGTAGTGCATTAAGAAAGTGTGGGAATGATAAGATGAATATAGCCCCTAAATTGTGGAAATAATTATTGCTCTGCTGATTAAATCTAAAAGTATTTACAGATAAAGGTATTGGCCTTTTTGGGGTCGAAAAAAGTGCCTGGTTTTCAGCTCAACACGCTCATGCATGGAGCGTATTTAGGCAAGAGTTAGGCAGAAAAATCATTCTTACAATTCTTACTCCTAGCTCCTCGCTCCCATACCTTTTCTCCTGTCTCCAGTATAGCTGTCTCCTACCCTCACCCATAAGACTTTTGAGCGCAAACCCTAATTAATGTCCTCTTTGTGGTCATCAGAAATCCTATAAGCAAGGAAAAAAAGGTAATTAACTCTAGTATTATTCGGTCAATGATGCAATAATATTTCGGCACTACCAGCAATAATATTATTTTGTTATGCCTGAAATTCCCCAATTTCCCGAAGCTTTGGCCGAGGCCCTCAATAATTTCCCAGAACTAGAATTAGACCTACCAGACCCAGAAGATGAAGCCATTCCTGATTCTGACTTTCAAAGCGTAGTAGACGTTGCATGGAAAGTTTGCGATCGCTTTGACCTGCAAACCGAAATCTGGCGAGGTCGTATCTTAAGGATCATTAGAGACAGAGAAAAGAAAGGAGGCGATGGGCGAGGTAGTGGATTTCTCCATTGGCTCAAAGAAAGAGAAATTAGCAAGAGCCAAGCTTATGCCTTAATCGAATTGGCCAATAGTGCCGATACATTAATTGAGAAAGGAGATTTAGACCCAAACTCAATTAATAACTTTAGCAAAAGAGCTTTTGTAGAAACGGCCAAATCAGATGTTGAAGTCCAACAAATGGTAACAGATGCAGCTAAAAAAGGCGATCGCATTACGAGACGAGAAGTCAAACAACTCGCAGATGAATGGACTGCTGTCAGTTCAGATTTACTGCCAGAGGAAATTAGAGCTAAAACTACATCTGGCTCCATGCCACCACGTTATTTAGCTCCCCTGGTGCGGGAAATGGAAAAGTTACCAGAAACCCATATCAGTGCTATTCAAGCAGAAATGGTTCAAAGTCCGGAGTTAGATACTGTTAAACAACTAACCTCTGATGCTCGTAACCTTAGTAAATATCTGGATGCTGCAGCCAAAATTCAGGCATTAGGTGAATCACCATTAGATATGGAAATGGTATTAGAAGAAGCTCTGAGATTAGAATGTCTCAATATAGTTTCTGATTTAGTCAAACAGTCTGCTCAATTAGAAACAACAATGGCTAAACTTTATAGTACCTGGAAACGGGTAGGTAATCTCTCAGAACGATTATTTGTGGATACTGGTGCTAGTACACCCCATTTAAGACACTTATTAGGATGTCTAGATAAACTATCAGGTAATGTCATTGAAATGCGACTCAATGACTTTAATGACGAAACAATTCGTTTACAAATCCTCTCTGACATTCAATGATCGGCAATCAGCAATCAGCAAATATTTTAGAGCTGATTGCTGTTCCTGTTACCTAAACTAGATCGGGTTGATTTTCATCGAAATCATCAAAGCCATCAAAACCATCATCAGTTTCATCATCGTCGTCATCATCATCTATTAATTCGTCATCTAGATCATTAGGAAAATCAGAATCAAAATTACCAGACGGAAAATCAGAATCAAAATTACCAGACGGGAAGTCAGAATCATCTAAAACTAACCCCTGATTATTTTTCATTGGAGGAAAGTCAGACATATTATCATCAATCAATTGATTATTAGGTGTTATAGTTTGAGAATCTCCAAAATCATTATTCGCTGGTGATAAATTTAGACTATTTTCTAATTCCAATGTACGAGCTGTCTGATCGTCTAAGACCACACTTTGGAAATCATCTTCCTCAAGAATATCCATATCCTCATCCCAGCCTTGTTCCAAACGATTAATCTCTGCACTCAAAGCATCTTCATAAGCATTAAAACCTGTACCAGCAGGAATCAAACGTCCAATAATCACGTTTTCCTTCAATCCTCGTAACCAATCAGACTTACCTTCAATTGCAGCCTCAGTCAACACCCTGGTAGTTTCTTGGAAACTAGCTGCCGAAATAAAGCTATCAGTATTCAAGGATGCTTTTGTAATCCCCAACAACATTGGTGTATACTCAGCAGTTGCTCCACCAGTAATCGACATCGCTTCATTAACCTGTTCCACTTGTCGTAGCTCTATCAATTCCCCTGGCAACATAGTTGTATCACCACCATCATCAATCCTCACCTTAGCAGTCATCTGCCGGACAATTACCTCAATATGCTTATCAGAAATATCTATACCCTGAGACTGATAAACTGCCTGTACCTGATTTACTAGGAATTTCTGACAAGCCTCAAAACTCCTGAGACAAGCCTCATAAACACTTTCATGCTCGCGGTAATAATTGAAGAAAATCTCCAGAATTTCATGGGGATTTTGAGGGCCGTCTGTCAGAGGTTCGCCCACTTCTACATTTTGTCCATCAGCAACAATCACATTCTGTCCATGACCTAAAGGATAATCTGTGATTGTGCCATCAGTGGAAACAACGCTAACCTCGATATTCTCATCATTACCATTAACCTGAGCTTGACCAGGATACTTGACTAAAATACAAGACTCTTTTGGTTTCCGTGCTTCCAATAATTCTTCAATTCGAGGTAAACCCTGAATAATATCCCCAGTTTTAGTCCGCTCAAATACCAGTAGCACTAAACTATCTCCCCGTTGTACCAAATCTCCATCCATAGTCAGCAATACTGCACCAGTAGAAACACGATAAGGTCTCCCTTGACGGAGGATGACTTGATAACTTTCTGTACCATCCGGTAAAACTATTTTCTCAATTCGAGAAACCATACCAGATTTGTCGATGACTGTTCCAGGAGCAATTTCACTACCAGCAACCAACAAGTCTCCTTCAGTTACCGAGGGTAAAGTATTAACTGGTATTTTCATCAAATCCTCTTCTCGCACCATCAAGATACGACGGATAGCTTCTGCTCCTTCTCGAATACCTCGAACTTCACCAGATTCCTTGGATAAAATCTCTGTGCGAGATACTACCGCTCCTGCTTCAATTACATCTCCATCTTTCACCATCAGTCGAGTATTGGTGCTACCGTGGGTTGTATCTGCGATTACATCTCGCCTGATGACTAAGGACTCCAGAATCACCAATTGTAGACGCATTACCCCCTCTTCCTCTAAGTCTGGCGATAATTCAATATCTGCAGCTAACTGAGGAGCTTCTTCTCCAATCTCCAATACTAACTGAGTTCGGAGCAATTCTATACCTTCTACAGATTTAACTCGTTCTCCATCTTTAAAAGGAATCCTTTGGACTGCTCGTAATTCAATGGAAGAATTAATTGATTTCTGAGAAGGTACACCAGGTTCGTCAGGTACATGAAATTCTGTTACTGGTCGCAATAATAATCCAGGACTTTCTGGCGTTTCTACATACTCGATATATTTTAACTCAGATACTGGTAATCCTGGTATTACTTCATTTCCAGGTGTGGCAATTTGACCATCCATCATGGTTAAATCGCCTACATCTGTATAGTCTCCAGTATGAAATTCTCCTGGCTTAATCACAACTTCCCGGAGAATGTCATTTTTATGGTGTACTTCTACTATTCCATTAGATTGACAGAAAATATCTTTAACTATTTCTGTTCCAGCTTCTACATATTGACCGTCTTCTACTAATAGTAGAGATAAGTCTTTATTGACTTCATGACATTCTTCGGGAATCCATAGCAATGTACCACCTTTTGTTACTTCGTACCCTTGCTTTGCTTTACCACGTTTGAGAACTTCTACTCCAGCATATTTAATGATACCACCTGTGTGAGTTTGATAATTTTCGTCTAACAGTTCAGCAATGACTTCATGGTTGCCAACTTTACTACCAGGAGTGACTTTTAGAGCGAATCTTTGATTATCTTGGGTTTCAATAATATACTGGTCGCGGTTAGCAATACTTTCTAGCCGAATTTTAGCTTGGTCTAGTCGCACACTGGCAGTAATGACTTCGATCTCACGAGGCAAATTATTATGTGCGTCTGTCATCCCAGTGACTTCGACTAAAGCATTAGTCATTAATTGTCCCGATTCATCTGTTGTAGTTCCTTCAACTTCTCCAGTCAAAACATTTTGAGTATTCTCAGGAGAGGCTATGCGGACAACACCGCCATGTTCTGTTACTAATTTAGTTTCGGCAATTACTGTGTTAACATTGATTTTCGTGCCATTTTTAACTACTGGTTCTGCTCCTGGTGGCAGGTTATATACTTCTCCTCCTAAAATCCAGATCAGACCGCCTCTTTGAGCAATACGAGTTGTTGTTCCTTGTCTGTCTACTTTTTCCTCATGCACCAACTGAGCAAATTTAAGTTCTCCGGCTAAGTCTGAGGCGACTTCTTTTGTTACTTTCTCTGTTGT
The DNA here is from genome assembly GCA_051439685.1 of Trichodesmium sp. GTDB lineage: Bacteria > Cyanobacteriota > Cyanobacteriia > Cyanobacteriales > Microcoleaceae > Trichodesmium. Next base: position 29,263 of record JBFRWR010000369.1, on the reverse strand, counting down.
TTTTTTGACTTGACCTGCTTTAGGTACTTCTGCTAAAGTTGCTCCTGCTACAACATTCTGATCGTTTTGCACCATCAGAATAGAACCTTGAGCGATGAATACACTTTCTTTTCGACCATCAGTTCCTAATATAATCAGGTCAAAATTATTCTCGGCAATCATTGCCTCATCTCCATGACGAGTCCTGAATGACCTGGTGCGCACAGTTGATGGAAACTTAACTACACCTGCAAAAGGTGCAAGAAATTGACGGGCAACTTCCCCTGTAAATACACCTCCAGTATGGAATGTACGCATCGTTAATTGAGTACCTGGTTCACCGATAGACTGAGCAGCAATAATGCCGATCGCTTCACCCATATCTACTAAATGACCATGAGCCAAACTCCAGCCGTAACAATGTTGACAGACAGACCGAGGAGATTCACAAGTTAAAGGAGAGCGGACAAATACTTCTTCTACACCTGCTTTACCGATCGCTTTTGTTAGGTCTTCTGTAAATACTTGATTTCTGACTGCTTTAATATCACCACTACTAATGATTTCTCCTGTTTGTGGATGTTTGACATCAGCAGCAATCACTCTACCCAATAGTCGATCTTTTACCGGAATTAATACGCGATCGCCATCTTTCATACTTGTGACTGTTACTCCTCGCATTGTCCCACAGTCTTCTTCGCGAACAATAACATCCTGAGAAACATCAACCAAACGACGAGTCAAATAACCAGAGTCAGCAGTTCTCAACGCTGTATCAACTAATCCTTTTCTCGCGCCATAAGATGAGATAATATACTCAGTTACGGTTAAACCTTCCCGGAAATTTGTTTTAATTGGTAAGTCAATAATTTCCCCTTGTGGATCTGCCATCAAACCACGCATTCCCACCAACTGACGCACCTGGGAAATATTACCCCGCGCTCCAGAAAATGCCATCATATAAACTGAGTTTAGAGGATCGGTTGCTCTAAAGTTTCGCACGACTTCATCTTTCAGATTTTCACTGGTAACATTCCAGGTATCAATTACTTTTTGAAAGCGTTCTACTTCAGTAATTTTTCCTTTAGTATAGCGGTCAGTTGTATTGCGAATTTCTTCTTCTGCTGCATCTAAAAGTTTTCGTTTAGAAGGAGGTATTTGTAAGTCATCTACACTAATAGAAACTCCTGCTTTTGTTGCATAACGGAATCCTAAATCCTTGAGTTTATTTGCCATATCGGCAGTTCTGGCTGTACCGTAATTCTCAAAAGACCAAGAAATTAGCTTTTTCAGTTGACCTTTATTGATAACTTTATTATAGAAAATCATATTTCTTTTACCTTTGTTTATTTAATTTACTATTGGTAGTGGATCGACACAGCTAAAACTGTGGATTAGGGAATGAGGCTATGTAGGGGCAGGTTTGACAATGAAGTTAAGGAGTTTTCATATATTTTCAGCTAAACCCGCCCCCAAATGATATAACTCACCCTCAGACTATTGCACCATTTAAGGTGTGTCAGTCTAGTACGGTGCGTTAGGGGTAGGGAATTTGTATGCAACGCGGGTACGAGTGATAGTTGAGAAATAGTAGTGGACTGACACAGGTTCGTATTATAATCCGGTTTCTGCGTAAGTCCTAAAATACTCGCTCCCAACACTACTTGTTCCTTAAAACCATTCCTTACTCCCCTACTCCCTATTCCCTACTCCCTACTCCCTTCATAAGACACTTTGAATTGTTTGATTGAGGATTATGCGACCAGGGGTTGTCACGATAAATTGTGTAGTTGCAACTCCATTTATTTCCCTAACTTGACGAGATTTAATGTATACCTTTTTGACCTCTCCCTTTTGACTATAATGGATGCGATATAAGTGATAACTCTTGACAAATTCTCCTTCTTCTAAAGTTTTCTCTGATTTCAACTCGCCCAAATCATCAGGTAATATCTTACTATCCAATGGCATCCAATAAGTTTTCAGGACTACTTCATCAGATATTTGTTGCAACTCTGGTATTTCTTCTGACTTATCTGTTTCGATTTGTACATCACCAGGTAATCGCAAGTACACATAAGTATGTAAATCTAGTTTGCCATGATGATAAGCTAAGACTACATCATCCTGGTTAGAAAAATAGAGTTCTTTACCCCTTTGCAGTTTATGGTTTTCTGCTGTGAGATAATAACAACCTAAAACCATATCTTGAGAAGGCGTAATAATCGGACGACCAGTTGCTGGTGACAAAACATTATTTGATGCCAACATTAACAACCTAGCTTCTGCTTGAGATTCTATAGATAGTGGCACATGAACCGCCATTTGGTCGCCATCAAAGTCTGCGTTGAACGCCGGACATACTAAAGGATGTAACTGAATTGCTCGACCTTCTACTAAAATTGGTTCAAAAGCTTGAATCCCTAATCTGTGCAAAGTCGGAGCGCGGTTTAACATCACTGGATGACCATCTATCACTTCCTCTAATACATCCCATACATTCGGGTCTCCCCTTTGAATCAGTTTTTTGGCAGCTTTGATATTATTTACCAACCCCTGACGAATCAACCGATGAATTACAAACGGTTGAAACAACTCAATCGCCATTTCTCTTGGTAAACCACACTGATTAATGGCTAATTTTGGTCCGACAACAATTACCGAACGTCCTGAATAGTCAACCCGTTTACCTAACAAGTTTTGCCGGAAACGACCTTGTTTTCCTTCGATAATATCACTTAAGGATTTTAGAGGTCTGTTGTTTGCTCCTACTACTGTGCGACCCCGACGACCATTATCAATTAAAGCATCAACCGCTTCTTGCAACATTCGTTTTTCGTTGCGGATAATAATCTCTGGTGCTAATATTTCCTGTAATCTTGCTAAACGATTATTACGGTTGATCACTCTTCGATACAAGTCATTCAAGTCACTTGTCGCAAACCTACCACCATCCAACTGTACCATCGGACGTAAATCGGGAGGAATGACTGGAATTGCATCCAAAACCATCCATTCTGGTCTGGAACCTGTAGCAATAAAGTTATCAATTACCCGCAAACGTTTGATTAATTTGGCTCGTTTTTGCCCTTTAGAATTAGCAATATCTTCCCTGAGTTTTTCTGCTTCTACTTCTAGTTCCAGATTTGCTAATAAAGTTTGTAATGCTTCGGCACCAATGCCAACATCTACTCCTTCTATTTGTGAGTCTTCACTATAAATTTGGTCTTCAATTTCTAACCAAACGTCTTCAGTTAATAGTTGTTTATAAGCTAAACTTTCGTGATTTCCTGGTTCTAATACTACATAAGCATTGAAGTAAACAATTTGTTCTACATCCCGCAATGGCATATCTAACAAAATTGCCATATAACTAGGGATACCTTTGAGATACCAAACATGAGTTACTGGAGCTGCTAACTTAATATGTCCCATGCGGTGACGGCGCACCCGTGACTCAGTTACTTCTACTCCACATCTTTCGCAAACAATACCGCGATGTCGGACTCGCTTATACTTGCCACAATGACATTCCCAATCTTTCGCCGGACCAAAGATGCGTTCGCAAAATAACCCATCCATTTCTGGTTTTAGAGTCCGGTAGTTGATAGTTTCGGGTTTGGTGACTTCTCCAACTACTGTTCCATTTGGTAGGGTTCTTTCTCCCCATGCACGAATCCTGTCTGGAGAAGCTAACCCAATTTTGACATAATCGAATCTTTGTTCTAGTTTTGGCACGATAATAATTGATAATTGATAATTGATAATTGATAATGGGTAATTAAATAATGGATAATTGATAACTTTTTATTGGTCATTTGATTTGCTCGATTTGATAATAGTCGTCAGGAGTTTTAAGTCCAGTAGTGGACTGACACATCTAATGAGTGTGCGTTAGATTTGGGGGCGGGTTTACTTAATCTAATGGTTAAACTCGTTAATTTAATGTCGAACCCGCCCCTACAAATTTGCACCATTTAAGGTGTGTCCGTCTAGTAGGGTGCGTTAGACGCCAGTCGTAACGCACCATTTTCCTAAGCTCAAAGGTGAGTTACGGTGCTACCACTATCACTACCGCTTAACGGTGCGTTACGGTGCGAGAACCTAACACACCCTACAACTCTAAGATACTTTAACAATTAGTAGTGCAAATACAAATGATTTTTCTTTAACTACATTATTTTTTATAGTTAATTATCAATTATCCATTATCAATTCTCCATTATTCTTCGTTACTTTCGCTCGATAATGATTCATATACAGGACGAGAAGGTGTTCGCTTTCCTGGTATATCTGCCATCAAGTCAACTTCCACATCCTGAGTAGTACCATCATCCATAGTTTCTACTTTGTGAGCTGCAATGTCTAAACATAAAGACTGTAACTCTCGCATTAATACTTTGAAAGATTCGGGAGTACCAGGCCGTGGAATTGCTTTTCCTTTAACAATTGCATTCAACGCTTCATTCCGACCTTGCATATCATCGGATTTCACAGTTAACAACTCTTGTAAAGTATAAGCTGCACCAAAAGCTTCGAGCGCCCATACTTCCATTTCTCCAAAACGCTGACCACCTTGTTGTGCTTTACCACCTAAAGGCTGTTGGGTTACTAGAGAATAAGGTCCTGTGGAACGAGCATGAATCTTATCATCAACTAAGTGAACCAGTTTCAACATATAGGCAACTCCCACAGTCACCGGACGGTCAAACCTTTCTCCAGTCCGCCCGTCATAAACCCAAAGTTTCCCTGGATGGTTCTCATCAAACGCCCAATCTTTACCAGAACTATCCCTGGCTAATTGTAACATTCGATGTACTGTTTCCCTTGATTTTTCGGGACCGTGCATCTCATCAAATGGTACGCATTTAAACCGCACACTTAAGATTTGACCTGCCCATCCTAGCAAGCATTCAAAAATCTGTCCTACATTCATCCGGGAAGGTACACCTAATGGATTTAATACTACGTCTATCGGAGTACCATCAGGTAAATAAGGCATATCTTCAATTGGTAAAATTCTGGAAATAATACCTTTATTTCCATGTCGTCCTGCTACTTTATCCCCTACCTGAATTTTCCGCTTTTGAGCTACATAGACTCTGACCACCATATTTGCTCCTGGTGGCAACTCATCTCCTTTTTCTCTGGTAAATACTCGGACATCAACAATACGACCTTTTTCTCCATTGGGAACTCGTAGAGAATTATCTCGTACATCCCTTGCTTTTTCACCAAAAATTGCCCGCAACAACTTTTCCTCTGGTGGTTGGTCAGACTCTCCTTTGGGTGTGACTTTACCTACCAGAATATCTCCAGATGTTACCCAGGCACCTGTCCGAATAATTCCCTGTTCGTCTAAGTTCCGCAGGCCGTCTTCCCCTACATTCGGAATTTCCCTGGTAATTTCTTCAGGTCCTAATTTTGTCTGTCGGGCTTCAATTTCAAACTTTTCCACATGAATAGATGTATAAACATCGTCATATACTAAGCGCTCGCTAATCAGAATCGCATCTTCGTAGTTATAACCTTCCCAAGGCATATAAGCTACTATAACATTCTGCCCTAGAGCTAACTCAGCACCTTCAGTGGAGGAACCATCCGCTAAAACCTGACCTGCTACTACTTGGTCTCCCTCATATACTAAAGGTCTTTGATTTAAACAAGTGTCTTGGTTTGACCTTTGATATTTACATAGTGGATAATCTGTTTCTTTACCCTCTGTATCTATTACAGATATTTTGGTTGAGTCTACATAGCTAACTTCCCCATCTGTTTTGGTAACTACTACCATACCGGAGTCACGGGCAGCTTGAGCTTCTAAACCTGTTCCGACTAAAGGTCTATCTGGGTTTAATAATGGCACTGCTTGTCGTTGCATATTGGAACCCATCAAAGCCCGGTTAGCATCATCATGTTCCAAAAACGGAATTAATGATGTAGCTACTGAAACTATCTGTACGGGAGAAATTGCTACATAGTCTACTTGTTGAGGAGTTGTAGTTGTAAAGTCTTGTCGGTAACGTACTGCTACAGTATCCCCCAAAATTTTACCTTCTGCATCAGTCATAATATCCCCTGGTGCTACCCGCAAATCATCTTCTGCATCTGCTGTCATATATATTGGGGTTCGATCGCGCAATACCCGACCATTTTCTACTGGATAATAGGGGGTTTCTATAAATCCATAACCATTCACCTTAGCATGGTTAGCCAGAGAACCAATTAATCCTGCGTTTGGACCTTCAGGAGTTTCAATAGGACAAATTCGGCCATAGTGGGAAGGATGGATATCTCGGACAGCAAATCCAGCTCTTTCTCTAGTTAATCCTCCAGGTCCCAGAGCCGATATGCGTCTTTTGTGGGTCAGCTCTGCCAATGGATTTGTTTGGTCCATAAACTGGGATAATTGAGAGGAACCAAAAAATTCTTTGATGGCTGCTACTAATGGTTTTGGGTTGACCAGTGATGTGGGAGTTAATGTGTCTGCTTCGGATACTGTCATCCGCTCTCTGATAATTCGCTCTAAGCGGTTTAAGCCTACTCTTACTTGGTTTTGTAGGAGTTCCCCAACACTTCTCACCCGTCGGTTTCCTAAATGGTCAATATCATCTGTCTGACCAATGTCGTATTCCAGATTAATTAGATAGTCAATTGACGCTAATATATCTTCTTTAGTTAAGACTCTGACTGTATCTGGTAAGTTTAACCGCAGTTTGTTGTTTATTTTATATCTTCCTACTCGTCCTAAATCATATCTTTTTTGGTCAAAGAATCTACTGTGGAGTAGTTGTTCACCACCTGCTATGGTAGGTGGTTCCCCAGGGCGTAATTTTCGATATAGTTCTAAGAGGGCTTCTTCTTCTCCGTATTGTCCTTCTTTTTCTATGGTTTTTTGGAAATAATCGGGATGTCTGAAGGAGTCAAAGATTTCACTGTCTCCTAATCCCAAAGCTTTTAGTAATACTTGGGCCGAAAGTTTACGAGTTTTATCTATCCTGACCCAAACTAGGTCGTTTTTATCTGTCTCAAATTTTAGCCATGCACCTCGGTTGGGAATTAGACTAGCATTATATGTGCGTCGTCCACTTTTATCTGTTTCTGACTTATAATAGACTCCTGGAGAACGAACTATCTGATTAACGATTACTCTTTCAGCTCCATTAATGATAAATGTGCCCCTATCTGTCATTAGGGGTAGATCTCCAATGAATACTTCTTGTTCTTTTATTTCTCCCGTTTCTTTATTAATTAAGCGAGTTGGAACGTACATTTGCACTGCGTAGCTACTGTCTCGCCGTTTGGATTCTTCTACACTATATTTTGGTTGTTTTAATTTATAGTTTTTGGCAATAAAGTGAAGTTCTAATTTACCTGTATAATCTGTAATTGGAGAATAGCTTTCTAGTTCTTCTATTAGTCCAAATTCTAGGAACCACCGAAAGCTTGCCCTCTGAATTTCTATCAGATCGGGCATATTAAAAATTGGCAGGTTGCTTTGAGTGTTAATATTTAATTTTTGATGAATCATGCTTGGATATCCTGGTCAGTTAGCGGTTTTTTGTGGATAATTTTTCTCCTAAACTGGAGATAATTAATGTTCCAAATAGATAGATTTACTAAAGTTTGATTTTTACATATTGTTAGGCTGGTTTATGTTATGTATTCATAGTTAAATACATAAAGAAATATCTCAAAAAATCACCAGAAATTGTTGGCTTGTAAGTGTAATTTCATAGGTTTATCATAAATTAATACATTTTTTTTGCTCTGAAATTTTATGAGTATTTGGTATTTTTGCCTAAGAGATAACTAAGTGTCAACTCTTGTTCATACCATATTTTTTTTAATCCCTGTATCATATTTGTTGACATTTTTTTTAACCTCACTTGAATTTATTTCTAGTTTCGATAAAATTCAATATTTTTTAATTAATACATTTAGATACATAAGTATGATTATAATTAATTCAATTTTTCTTTGAAATATGATTTATTTTAATTCTAAGTTTTTGTTATTTGCAGTTTTCTACAATTATTTCATTTGTTTTGAATATACTATATTTATGGATAATTTTTGATACTTTTTTTTTGATTTGGCGTATCCAAAAAACTTGATTTTATACATATTTTTTGTGATTTTTCATGTTATCATTAAATTAGTTTGATATATAAATTTAACTATTATTTACTCTAAAGTTTATGGATTTTTTTTGTTGTAATCAATTGAATTATGTTATATTCTATAAATATGAGGCTGAATAATTGATTATTATTCTTATTTTTTTAAATAGGTGAAAATATTTATGTTACTCAGTAGTAAATATTAATTAAGTCTAAATTACGACAAGTTAAGGGATTTATATTCTCCAATATTGTCCCCTTGGCTATTTTTAGATACTGTTTATCAAACAAATATTAAGAGGGCTGAGAGTGACTAAAATCGAAAATAGGTAATACTTCAAAAGGTTAAAATCTGGTAAATATCTAAAGCAGGAAAGGTAGATACTATTCCTAGATTTTTAAGTGACAAATAGTTGTCTTAATTTCTTCTTTCTTCTTTCTTCTTTCTTCTTTCTTATTCCCTGTTCCCTATCTCCTTTTTATATTTCCTTTACAAATAATCTCTTAGTATAGTTAAGATAATAGTAAGGATTCAGCCATTAGCTGTCAGCTCTTCCTGCGGAATGCTACGCAAACAGCAATAATACCTCCCCATTGAAAATGAATATATAGCAAACTTTTAGACTTTTGTCGGAAGTTACTGGCTTAATAATATCCCTGAATAAAATGGTTGAAATAAAGGTTTTATTCCACATCAAGAGCAATAGCTAAATCCTTACAGATATTATAAATATACTTAATTACCAGATATAGAATCCATAAATAGCTTCTAAGATTTGATGGAGCCTAGAATTTTTCTCCCAATTTTCTTCAATCTTCACAGGTGATATGAAAACCCTAGATTTTTTTTCACAAATAAATCATTCAGGATTGCTATATAAATATAGGTATAGGTGACTGAAAGTCATGTTACTTAGTTACCAAAGTATTGAGTAATCTATTGTAACATAATTTTTCTATTTCTTTCATCTGATTACTCGATTACTGGAATTTGTGTATGTATAAATTTTCTTTAACTATCATACTTAGCTCATCACAAGACTATGATATTATATAATAATCTATTTACTTTTACTTAGCTAAATATATATTTATTTTTAGGAAATATATAGACCAAATAGCTGGCAAGCATTTTTGCTAGTTTGGGCTGCAAGATACTCTAGCGTCACACCTCTAAGTTCAGCGACCTTTTCGGCAACATATCTCACATAGGCAGGTTCGTTACGTTTTCCTCTCTTTGGGACTGGTGCGAGAAATGGGCAATCTGTTTCTACTAACAGGCGGTCATCATCAACTATTTTGGCTGATTCTTGAATTTGTTTAGCATTTTTGAAGGTGACTATTCCACTAAAGCTAATATAAAATCCTAAATCAATAAACATTTTTGTTTCTTCAGGTGTTCCTCCCCAGCAGTGCATAACTCCTCTAACTTTTCCTTGATTTTCTTGAAAATCAGACAAAATTTCTGCCATTGATGAGGCGGCATCACGACAGTGAATAATTAATGGCTTATTGAGTTTTTGAGCTATGGTTAGCTGTTGTTTGAAGACAAATTTTTGTTGCTCTTGATTTTCTGCTTTATAAAAATCTAATCCTGTTTCACCTATTGCTACTACCCTGGGATCGGATTCAGCAAATTCTTGAATTTGAGTTGCTGTTGTATTTGTCCACTTATGAGCATCTAAGGGATGTAACCCAACTGCGTAGGAAATTTCTTTAAAGCGTTCTGCTATTGCTTTGATAGTAGAAAACTCCTGTGGCTCAACACAGGAGTGGACTAGGTGAACTACTCCTGCTTGTTGCCAACGTTGGCGAATATTTTCCAAGTCAGAATTGAATACGTCAAAGTTAATATGGACATGAGTATCAATTAGCTGCATTTGGCTTTCCTAAAAAATTAAGTTAGTTATGCTGTTTTAGACTTGGTTTAGTTAAGGACTCGTCTATCAATAGACTTCTCCGGAAAAGAGGGAGTAGGGAGAAATAATTGATAATTTATACTCGATAATTGATTTGATTTTTTATTATCGAAGATTTCTAATAAGATTAAATTTAGAAAAAAGCTGAGATTCAAATTGAATCATTAGGAAGCAACAGAAGTATCTGTAACTGTCGAGTTTGGTTGCTCGCTATTTGCCGTTAAATGTCTCTTATAAAATCTAACTAATCTAGCTTTTTTGCGAGAACCATTATTTTTGTGGAAAACACCACGTTTTACAGCTTTATCTATTTTACTGTAAGCTTTTGACATTCTCTGCTCAATTTCTTGCTTTAATTCGTCTGTTGGATTGGCAGCATAACTTTCAACAGCAATGAAGTATTTTTTCATTAAAGTCCTAACTGCTGATTTATAGCTTTTGTTGCGCAGACGGTTACGTTCAGCAACTTGGATACGTTTAATTGCAGACTTAATATTGGCCATGATTTACTTTGGATTTTAGATTGATAAGATTAAGAGTAGAAATGGATTTGCCTCAAGCCAAGATTATTTATTCTCAGGCTGGGTAAGTAATATTTATAAACTTTGACTAGGATAAATCTTAGCACGTTTTTGCTGGTCATTCCTATCGGACATTTTTCTTTGATCTGCCCCTATATCCACATAAATATTTTTTTTGATGTTGTGAGTATTAATCCTCAAGTGCAACATTTAACCTTATCAAATCTATTCATCACTGAACATCTTTGATAATAGTATGGCATTACCGTAACGCTAAAGGCTGTTGCCTGCAAAGCTAATCCTTACAGGACTAGCGCTTTATTACCTTTCTTCTCCTTTGATAACAGAAGAATTGTTTTCAGAAGGGTAGTGCTGGTATCCAAGCTAACTTCGCCTGGCAGCTAAAATATACCGAACTGTTTCCAAAAGGCACTTTTTTCTATATTGTACCAGATTTAGGACTATTTTTGATATTTTGAACCCTTCCTGCGGAATGCTACGCAAACAAAAATCAAGGAAATGGATAGGTTTAACAAGGTTTTTGGTTAATAGTTGCGTCTCTAAATTGGCCTAAAAATTTAGTCTTCATTATCCTTATATGGATATTGGAAGATTTCTAAACTTGAAGCTCAAGATTTAGAGATTCTCAATACTTGCTACATTTAAGATTTACTCTCTTTGGTTTTGACTATCATCTGCAAACTGTCACAGATAGTCCATAAATAACTTGGGACTGTAGAATCGTGACATTTGTTTTGCTAATCAATTACAAAGGTCAATTATGCTGTGGATATTCGGGCGAGATTTAAGTTAAAAATATCCGAAATTCACAAGAGTAACTATTCTAGCATTAATTCTCAAGAAATAGCAAGACTTAACTTAACCAAACAAAAATCACAGCAAGTAACCTTAGCAATAACTATAGCAATCTGCGCATAGGTTGCAACAAATCAAAAAGTAAATAAAAAAGCTGAAACTCTTACCTTTTGCCTTTTCCCTGTTCCCTATTCCCTAAAAGTAGTAAGATTTTTATCCACAAATAAAATAGGATTGCTATAGAAATAGTTAAGGCATTAAAACAATTGGCCGATCATCTGAAAACTAACAAACTATTATAAAGAGGATGTCAGTGTTCGTACTTCACGCTATAACAAAGAGTAATGGGTAATTCGGAAACTGAAAGAATGGTTTGACTTTTGTCCCTAAATTAAATCTAGGGTTATTAAAAGACAATTGGCAATAAGTCAGATTTTTCTTTCTTATTCGTCAGTATTGAACATTTCATATATTCTTAATGTTTAATTTTTTACCTACTATTTTGGCTACCGAAATACCCTGTACTAGCGAACTTTATTTAGTTGGCATTCCTAATCTTCATGCTGCGAATAATTACTCAGTGGGTTGAGGCACAAGCTGAATTAAGACGCATCACAGAGCGTACCCACGATAATACGGCTATTCATAAAGAAACAACGGTGCGAGAAATATTGCGCTCCGTTAGAGAAAAAGGTGATGAGGCTCTTTTACACTATACTTCTGAGTTTGACCATATTAATTTGACTCCAGAAGAGTTAAAGGTAAGTGGTTCAGAGTTAGATGGAGCCTATCAGCAAGTTAACAAAGATTTATTAGATTCAATTCGTTTGGCTGCTAAACAGATAGAAGCTTTTCACCGACAACGAGTTCCTAAGTCCTGGGTTCAATTTGGTGAGGATGAGGTAGTCCTGGGCAAACGCTATACTCCTGTTGATCGGGCTGGACTTTATATTCCTGGTGGTCAGGCTGCTTATCCGAGTACGGTTCTGATGAATGCTATACCTGCTAAAGTGGCTAAAGTATCCAGGATTGTGATGGTTACTCCTCCTGCTCAAGGTAAAAAAATTAATCCAGCCGTACTGGTGGCCGCTCAAGAGGCAGGTATTCAAGAAATTTATCGTATCGGAGGTGCCCAGGCTATAGCTGCTCTGGCTTATGGTACTGAGACTATCCCCAAAGTTGATGTGATTACTGGCCCTGGTAATATCTATGTGACTTTGGCGAAAAAAATTGTTTATGGTACAGTAGGCATTGATTCTTTGGCCGGGCCGTCAGAGGTGCTGATTATTGCAGATTCTCAGGCTAACCCAGTCCATCTGGCTGCGGATATGTTGGCTCAAGCTGAACATGATTCTTTGGCCTCTTCTATTCTCTTGACTACAGATTCGGCACTAGCACGTCAGGTGGTAGTAGAGGTGGAACGACAACTTGAGGATCATCCGCGTCGTACTTTGACAGAGAAGGCGATCGCTCATTATGGTTTGGTTGTGGTTGTTGAATCTCTCAAAGCTGCTGCTGAACTTTCTAATTTGTTTGCTCCAGAACACTTGGAATTGGAAGTTTCAGACCCTTGGGCTTTAATGGAAGATATTCGTCATGCTGGTGCTATTTTCCTGGGTTATTCAACTCCAGAAGCTGTGGGAGACTATTTGGCTGGACCAAATCATACTTTGCCGACTTCTGGTGCGGCCCGTTATGCTTCGGCGTTAGGGGTGGAAACTTTTATGAAGCATTCGAGTTTAATTCAATATTCTCCTACTGCTTTGCAAAAGGTTGCTTCTGCTATTGATGTATTGGCCACGGCTGAGGGTTTGCCTTCTCATGCTAACTCAGTGAGGGTCAGAATGAAGGCTCAGGAACAAGAACAGAAAGATTGGCGGGAAAAAGAGGATCAAAGTAGTCAGGAAAATGATGGTAAAAGTTTATAAATGAGCTAAGGAGACTCCCGTTAGAATCTATAGATCGCGGGAGGTTATACCGTTTTACTAAAGTCAGAAGTCAGTAGGGGCAATTTATGCAAAGCGGAGCATGACCTAGTACCGCTATGCGGAAGTCAGAAGTCAGTAGGGGTAATTCATGGAAAGCGAAGCATTCCGTAGGAAATTACCCGTACAGTAGGGGTAATTCATGTTTGTGGAGCATTCCGTAGGAAATTACCCGTACAGAAGTTTTGATTGGTAAGGCTTTGAGCATTTTGTCAGTGGTAACATATTTCCGCCATCCTGCACTAGGAATTTACCTGTACAGAAGTAAGATTTTAGTTACTTGAAACTTGAGTCTTACAGTAATTTCAGTTTATTCTTTCACTTCATTAGTTATCAACTATTTGTGACATTTTTTAAGTGAATTGGTATTAATTACTTTTCCTTTTCATTAAGCTTGACTGGGTTAATAATAAGAAACCTCTAATTTATTATTTTCTATTTTTTAAAAAATATCGTATATGCTTTTCAAAACAATTATTGTGGCTTTTAGTAATTTACAGTTAGACCTAGACTCAATGCTTAAAATATTGATAGAACTTAACTTAAAAGCGGAAACGAAAGTTGTTCTATCTCATGTTGTTGATATGGAAAAATCGGATTTAGATCGAGAAGTTGATCGACCTCAGTCTGAGATGGAAAAAGCTGATTTGGGAGAATTGGAAAATCAACTCAGATTATACAAAGAAAAACTTCCTTATCAAACTCAAGTAGAGATTGTTATGGGGGAGCCTACTCAAGAAATTGTTCGTCTATCTAATATTTATAATGCAGATTTAATTGTGATTGGTAATCGAGGATTAAAAGGTATAAATCGAATTGTACAAGGTTCTGTCAGTAGTCAGGTTGTTGCTGAGGCAAATTGTTCAGTTCTTGTAGTTAAACAGGGATAGTTCATCCTATTTTTTGATGGGTAGAAGTATCAGGTTGAAAAATTTTTATCAGACACTGAAAAAAATCACAATTATCAATAAGTAATATAGGTGTAATTTTAGATATTTAATCAATTAAATTACAAAAATATCTAGATGAGTTAATTATTCTTTTTGTTTTTAGAACTAGAGGGTTTTATTTTGATATTCTTTGAGCTGTAATTGAACATAGGATGTAAGCATTCAGCTATGAGCTATCAGTAGCATTCAGCTATTAGCCATCAGTTCTGACTGCGGAATGCTGCGAAACAGCAAACCCTATCTAAACCTGAAAAAGGCTTTAAATTAATATAACCTTTAAAGTCAGCTTTGATAGTAATATTCAATTTACCTCAACAAAGCCAAGCTTTTTTCTCAAACTAAAATAAATAGCTAACCCCTTACATCTTAAAGAAATTAAGTTAAATATATATAATTTGACAAATACAAGAATCAGTATAAAAATAAATTATCAAACTTCCTAATCTTTATACTCTTAACTTACAAAAAATAAATTAATAAGAAACAAAAGCCATGAAAACTTTTTTACAGAAATCTATAGCAACACTAACTACTCTAGGGTTATTGAATTTCTTTTCACTACATTCAGCAAAAGCTACTTTCTTTGATCAAAAAGAAGTTGAGCAGTCTAATTACATTGCAATTGCAGTACCTCGTGCTTTTGGGCCACAATTGTTAATCCTGGAGCAAAAAACCGATGCAAGACTATGTTGGAGTGAAAGTGGCGATCGCCCTACATTGGTTGACCCTTTATTGTTAAATTTTGACTTTACGGGTATTTGTGGACGTGCCACCGATAGTAATGGTTATTCTATCAGAATGGCTGGTACTGATATGGCTCTTGATTATGCTCTTTCTTTACAAATGAGTGGGGGTGATATTAGACTAATGGGTATTTCTCGTGTTGATTCTCAGGCACCCCGATTACTAATTGGTCGAACTTATGGTTTGGCTGATGGTTTTACTAAGATTATTCTTGAGCCTGGTTGGCGATTTGCCAAAAGGACTTACGAGGGTAAAGAGTTGGGGCATATATATATTACTACTGATTGGATGCCGACAGAGTTAGAAAGCTATAATCGTCAGTAACTATCTGGTAGGAAAAATTGAAAGGAAAAATTAGAAAGGTAGTTACTCTGAAATTTGACTGTAGAATTATTTTGTCGTAAGATATTGAGAATAAGGTAAATGAAAACTCTATATAAATAGGCAAAAATCTGGTAAAGTGAACAAGAAACAGGCTATCTAGATAGCAAGTGATATTCTAGTAGGTTACTTTAAAACTATTTACCGAATAATTTTCATTCAATAATTTACGCCTTTCAGTCTCCACTTGGATCGGGGATAAAATCAAAAAAAAATCCTTAAATGTCAATCCTATCCGTTTTCAAAAGAGGTAATCATTAATTGTTAATTGTATCAGGCTGTCGCCGACATGAAAATTGTTAATTGCTGAATTATAAATACTAAAGCTTTGTTTATACTAAAAAGGTAGAAACTCTGGTGGGTAATTGTTCAAAATATGAGAATTTTGCTCAGATAAGTGCGTGGTAAAAAATCTCAAACAATTTTTATGATCATATTCTTTTTCGGTGTTTGTCAATCAAGGTATGAAAATAAAAATTGAACAATCTCAAATATTTGTTATTCAATAGTTTAGCAATTACCAAAAAGAAAAATCATACCATAATTTACCAACCCCTCTTTATTCTTGGCAAATTCAGTTTTTTAGACGATTGATTTTTACCATTAAACCACAAAAAATTCAGCAAACCATAAATATACATACTGGAATTTATAAAAGCGGTCATTATAAATGACCGCTTTTTATGATCCTCAACACCACTTAAAAATATTAAAGAAAAAGTTACACAATTTTTAATTGTGACTCAATCAATTTAGTTAGATGATTTTTAGCAAAGCTATTTGAGAAAGAGCATCGACGACTGGCCGTGTTTCGTCTCGATACTCTTCCTATTTTCGCTCCTCACACCGTAGATAGTGTAACTCACTAAGGTAGTTTTGTCACTACTTTCATATTTTTTTTTTGATAAATCTTGAAAGTCTTGTCTATTAAGAGTTTGACTGTTGAGCTAACCAATCTAAAATTAAAGAGTTAACTATTGTGGGTCTTTCATCGTGGGCACAATGACCTGTATTTGCTATAGGTTGAAATTGAATAGAGCCACTTTTTTCTGCTAAGTCTTGATAAATTTTTGCACCAGATATTGGTGTCCAAGGGTCGTTTTCTCCCCAAATTACTAATAGTGGTGTTTTAATTTTGGGTAATAATTCTGAGGGATGAGGACCAGGAGGTGCTGTGAGAATTGAAGCAAATACTTTTTGCGCTCCAGTATCGCACGAGGGACGATGGATTATTTCTACTAATTCTTCTGTGACGGATTCTTTGTTTATATAGACTTGTTTGAGAGTATTACGGATACGATGTTTTTGACGGACTTGGTTAAAAATAAATGGTCCTAAAGCTGGGGAGCTGACTAATTTGGTGAACATTCCCATGATGAATCTCAGGGGCGGATTTAATTCTTGAGGTCTATGGTTTAGACCTCCTGCACAGTTGATGAGGATTCCTCCTCTGGCAATTTCTGGGTGGTCTGCTAGTATCATTAGGCTGAGTAGTCCACCGATGGAGTTGCCAACAAATATGGTGGGTTTTTGGATATTTTCACTCCAAAAGTCGTATAATAAGTCTTCCCATAGTTCAAGATTGTAATCTAGGGGTGGCTTAGAAGATGCTCCAAATCCTAGTAAGTCTAGGGCAAATACTTGATAGTTGGCAGCAGCGAGGGTAGGGATATTATTACGCCAGTGACCGATACAACCTCCGAAGCCATGAATTAATAATAGGGGTTCTCCGGTTCCCATGACTGTATATTGGATTTTATGGTTTTTCCAAGTCCAGGTTTGTAGCTCTAGTTGATTTGTTGGGTTGGCTGTAATTGTGTTCATTTTATAAATTTTTGTAAAGCTTCATAATTATGATAATAGAAAATCAGGAAGAAGATAAATAATGGATAATGGATAATGGATAATTGATAATTGATAATTAATATATTCGATTTAAAGCTTGTCCTTTTAAGAAAAAAAAGAAATAAGACTTCGGCACTTAGTTCAATCCTTTTGGTTATAACCAGAGGTGAAATTAATAGATAATTAGAGATAGTTTTTATTATCAATTATTTATTATTAAGTTGACTGATAAATTTTTGATGTTCTGAACTAGCTAACCCCTGTTGAAGTACATTTAAAACCTCAGCTAAATTTCCCTCTATTAAAGATTTAACTGCTAACCATAATCCAGGAAAAAATTGACTTTTTATAACTCCATTTTCATCCATAGAAACAGAAACATATTCCCCTTCAGATAACCGAAACCAACTTAATTCTTGTTCGTAAACTTTCCAAACTAAATATTCTTTTACTCCATTACGTTGATAAACTTTTAATTTATCATGTAAATCATAACTAGCACTACTAGCAGCAACTTCAACAATTAATTCTGGCGCACCTTCTATATAATCATCCTCAGTAATTTTTACTTGTCCTCCTAAACTTGGTTCAATAAATAACATGGCATCTGGTTGAGGTTCATTATTTTTGTCTAAACGAGTAGTAGTATTATCAGCACTCCTAACTCCAGGAGTAGCAGCAGTATACACTCCTAACCAAGTATTAATCTGAAGATGAGGTTCTCCATGGGCAGAAAATCTTAATGGTGAAGCCATATAAACAATTCCTTCAATAAGTTCAGCTTTTTGATGTTTTGGCATAGCAAAATATCGCTTTTCAAACTCATTTATAGTTAAATGATCGCCATTTTCTAAAGGTATTATTGTAGTTTTTTTCATGGTTTTAATGAGAGATAAAAAATTATAGTAATTCTACAAAATTTTAATGCAAAAAGAATCTATAGTCCATGATAAAATATAAATACTAGGATGGTATTAAATCCCAGTAAAGCAAATATAAATTAGAGGCGAATCATGGGAACCAAATGTGATTTTACTCAGATTAAGGTGGGAGACAACCTCTCTGAGGTGCAGTATTACTCCGTCACTAAAGTGCTAGAAGATGAGCTGGAGCTGACAAATGAGAGGGGGTATGCAACAAGAGTGGCCAAGGGTATCGTAGAAGAAGGTATGTATTCCGCCCAACAATACGAGAAAGAGCAAAAGGTAACCCCTACAGAGTTATGTGAGTTGTTAGAAGGTGCAGGGGATACTGTATTTACTGTTAACTTTCGCAAGAAAATTAAGGAAGAAGATGTTTTAGAGGCGGTTTTATCAACCCTCAAAGGACAGGAGTTAAGCAGTCCACAGGCAAAAAAGCAGTTGAAAGCTACTCTCAAGCAAGCGCTTCAAGGGGAGGAACGCACAGTTGTTGGGTATCTCTTACAGACAGAACCTAAGATGGGACGCAGCCAAGTCATCGATCTGGAGGCCAAAGGAGAGCATCGCACCCGTCTCGTGGATCACCGCACTATTAACTGGCTCATCCTCAAGAACATCAAATATTTGCAAAAGTAAGGTATATATGGTATTTCAAACTCATCTCTAGTTAAGCGATCGCCGAGGGTGGCGGAGCGCCGTATCACTATTTTCTAAAGGTATTCTTGTAGTTTTTTTCATAGTTTTAAATAAAGATAAGATTAACCGAAAAAAACATTCTAAAATTCCTAAAAAATAGACTTAATTTACCAATTGATAATGGGTAATGAATTAAAATACTAAACTTTGTAGTCAACCTTTTTTTTAGAGAAGAAAAATGTAAAATTTTGGGCGTTGTTAATTTGGGGTATGATTGGTATTTTTTGGTAATTGCGCTCACTATTGAATAACAAATATTTGGGATTGTTCAATTTATATTTTCATACCTTGATTCAGCAACGCCAGATTTTTCAATTTAATACAAAAGTTTTCAAACTAAATAATTATCAATTATCCATTATCCATTATCCATTATCCATTATCCATTATTAATTATCCATTATTCATTCTATCCTTAACCATCATTCGCACAACATCTGGCATTTTATAATCTGCTTTCCATCCTAATTTTTGTTCAGCTTTAATTGGATTTGCTCTACCTATAGAAATATCAGTAGGGCGATATAAACTCTCATCTACTTCTACATAATCTTGCCAATTTAATCCTACAGAATTAAAAGCTTCAACTACAAAATCTTGCAAAGGATAAGTATCTCCAGTAGCAATTACATAATCATCTGCTTCATCTTGCTGCAACATTAAAAACATTGCTTCTACATATTCTGGTGCCCAACCCCAATCTCTTTGTACTGAAATATTTCCTAAGTTTAATTTATCGTTACTACCATTAGCAATTTGACAAACAACAGAGACAATTTTTTGAGTAACAAAACGTTGTGGTCTGAGAGGAGATTCATGGTTAAATAAAATACCAGAACAAGCAAATAAATTATAAGCTTCTCGATAATTTGCTACTTCCCAAAAAGCAGCAGATTTAGCAACAGCGTAAGGACTTCTTGGGCGAAATGGAGTAATTTCTGTAGCAGGTTCACCTTTTGTATCACCAAAACATTCACTAGAACTAGCATTATATAATCTAATTTTTGCTCCCGTAAAACGAATTGCTTCTAATAAATTTAAGGTACCAGTGGCGATACTTTCTAATGTTTCTACAGGTTGTTGAAAGGAGAGACCTACGGAACTTTGACCAGCTAAATTATAAACTTCATCTGGTTGATATTTAGTTAAGGTTTGTAAGACACTTCTAAAGTCATTTAAAGACATAGAATCTAATTTGATTTGGTCTCGAATACCTAGACGAGATAAGTTTTTAAAAGTAGACATTTGAGCATCTCTAGAAGTGCCACAAACGTTATAACCTTTTTCTAATAAAAGTTTAGCTAAGTAGGAGCCGTCTTGACCGGAAATTCCTGAAATTAATGCTGTTTTCATAATCTTTAAAAATGTAGTAGGAGAAAGAAGAAATAGGTCATTTCAGTTATCAGTTTGCTACGCACATGTTTGCGAAGAATTCCGCAGGAAAAAGCCTCCTGCGGAGGAGCTACGCTATTAGTTATCACTGAAACTACAACTCAAGTTGGAGGCTTGAAATACTGAGTTAAATATTTTTCATCCCCTGAAAAGGGGAAGCTTTAGACCTCATTTTTTGGTAAATTATCGAGGTAAAAATTCAGTGGTTAGCTATTAGCTATCGGGTTTAAAGAAAGAAAAAGAAATTGATAGATTTTAATTTAAGTATTCAGAGGTTAGTTATCAACACTTGCTTTATCCAATAAATAGCTGTTTGCGTAGCATTCCACAGGAAAAGCTGACCGCTAATGGCTGAATGCTTATTATAGTATATTATTCTGGTATTGTTTCTGCGATAATTTTTGCTAGATTTTTGATGTGAGCTGCATAGTTTGTAATATTTTGAGTTGGTAGTATTGTCTCTTTGTTTTCTAGTTTTGATTTTGTTTTTTCTAGTTCTGTTTGAGTTTGTTGAAGTTGGGATTGGTAATTCTTGAGTTCTTCCTGATTTTTGGATAACTGGGATTGAGATTGTTCTAGTTCTGACTGTACTTCATCTAGTTGGAATTGAGTAATTTCTAATTCTTCTCGTGTGTCATGTAGTTCTGAGCGAGATTTATCTAATTCAGTTTGAATTTGTTGTTGTTGTGTTTGGGAATTTTTTGCTTTTTCTTGGCTCTGTTGAAGTTGAGATTGAACAGATGTTATTTCTTGAGATAGTTCGTTTAGCTCAGATTGAGATTTATCTAATTCAGTTTGAATTTGCTGTTGTTGTGCTTGAGCATTTTTTGCTTTTTCTTGGCTCTGTTGAAGTTGAGATTGGCTAGATGCTAATTTTTGGGATATTTCATGTTTCTGAGATTTAGTTTTTTCTAGTTCTGTTTGAATTTGCTGTAGTTGTGCTTCGGCATTTTTAGCTTTTTCTTGGCTTTGCTGAAGTTGAGATTGAGCAGATGTTAATTGTTGGGAGATTTCGTTTCGCTCAGATTGAGTATTAGCTAATTCTTCTATAGTTTGCTGTAGTTGTGCTTCGGCATTTTTAGCTTTTTCTTGACTCTGTTGAAGTTGAGAGTGGAATTGTTCTAATTCTCCTAAGATTTGGTCTCGCTGAGACTGAATATTTTCTAATTCTGTTTGAGTTTGCTGAAGTTGAGATTGAGTAGATGTTAATTTCTCAGAAAGTTCATCTTTCTGAGACTGTATTTCCTGAAAATTTCCTGCAAATGAAACATTTTGACTAATTTCAGAAATATCTACATCTTGAAATACTGGCGTACTATTCCAAGGTTCAAAAGGTATAAGTTTTGCCGTAGAAAAGTGGGGGCGAAAGAAATATTTTCCTGTTTCATTTAAGAGACAAGAAGCAAAAGCAAAGGGAGTATTAGAAATAGCAACAAAATCACACTTACTCAATAAGAAAAAATCTAAGTATTCTGAATTAACCTCTAATTCCAAATCTTGAACCGTTATCGGATTATATTCAGCAAAATAAATTAGGGGTATTTCTGCTAAATTATCACTAGCAATAAATAAAACTGGCTCCTCTAAAGTTTCCCATAAACCATCTAGCCAAACCTTATACCATTCACTAGGAGCAACAACAGAATTATTATTATTTGAGTTTGATTGTAAATGTAAACCTATGAAAGTTTTGCCACGAGACTCTAACTTTTCCCAGGCAAATTTTACTTGAGCTTCTATTTCTGCTACAGGTTTAAACAAAGAACAGAAATATTCTTTTCGGGGTGCATAATAGCTAGTGTGATATAAAAAATCTCCCTGAATATCGACATTTTTTAAAAGTTCTCCATTACCAGGAAAAATTTCATTCTCTTGCTCAACAACTAAAGGCAAATCTTCAGAAATTTCTCGATCTTTATGCCCAAATAATTTTTGACCTATCCATTTAGGAGTCTCTACAGACAACCCATTTTCTTGAGCATATATTTTTAAGAAACCGTACTGAAAAATTTGATTTCCTAAATTACCATTTTTGCCAAGAGTAGACATACTAATAACTTCTTTTTTTAAATAAAAAGCCTCTCCCCAAGATGGATGAAAAGGAGTTGCAACTGCGACACTAGCAAAACCAGTATCTGCTAAAAATTCATCAATTTTTTCTGCTAAAGCACAACTTTCATAGAGTTCCTCATAATTAACTTTAGTGTAAACCACATCTATATATTTAAGTAGATTTGTTGCGCCCTGTAATGCTAAAAGTTCTGCCCCTTGAATATCAAGATTGAGAATATTAAAATCTGTTGGTGATAGGTCTAATTCTTGAAGCAAAGTATCTAGAGTTTTTGACTCAACAATAAGTTGTTCTGTTTCTCTGATATTAGGGTAAATATTTCGATAATTTTTTAAAGGTAAAATTGAACTACTTTGCCTAATTGAGTTGACATATAATTTAACTTTTCCATTCTGGTTACTAATAGCATAGTTGACTGCTTTTACATCATTAGATTCTTCACCAATATTTTCTTTTAATCTGGCAAATACTGTTGGGTTTGCTTCAATCAAAAGAATAGTTGAAAAGTTTAAATATTGATAAAATTTGAGATATTTACCATCATAAGCTCCTACATGAATTATACCTCTAGGAGTTACTGAGTTTTGAGAGCAAAGATGCCTTAAGTCTAGTTTCATTTTGATTAATACTTAAATAGTTGACGTTTGAGAAAACAAAGAAATATAGAACTTTGCACGACTAATCAGTACAGTAACAATATAGCAATACTATTTTATTTGTCGATGAAAATCTTACTGCTTCTAGGGAACAGGCAACAGGTAAGAGTTTCAGTTTTTTTATTTAGTTTTTGATTTGTTGGAACCTACTTTAAGATTGCTATAGTAATTAGAATAAGTTCTAATTTGCTAAAAGTTTATTAGCTTCAATTATTTAACTTAACTGTTATGCAAAGGGCTATAACCTCAAATAATCTTCAAAGAAATATTCAGTAATAGGGTAGAAAAATTTCTGATTTCAAGTCCGAGGGATAGAACTAAAGTTAAGCATATTTATCTATGGCAATCCTATTTTATTTGTGTATAAAAATCTTACCGCTTTGAGGGAAGAGGGAAGAGGGAACAGGCGGGAGTTTCAGTTTTTTTATCTACTTTTTGATTACCCGCAACCTATGTGCGGATTCCTATAGCTTAATCTCTGCAGTTTTAAGACTCAAAAGATTGCTAAAATTTATCTAAATACAACCATCTGCTAAATGATTAGGCACAACAATTAGAGGAATAAACTGTTGAGCAAATCAGGAATTATTTAACAGACTTTTGTTACTGTACTGATTAGTAGTGCAAACAGCTCTAAATACAGCCTATTCCATGTAAGTGTGGTACAGTGATTCTAGCAGATTTGATTAATAAGAATGAAAACTTTCTTCCATACTTCAAAAACTATTTAAAAATTTAGTGCCACTGTATCTCATCAACCTGGAATCCGCTGTAAATACCTATGCCTAATTAATTATAAATCCTACTTACTTACCAATGGATAATTGATCATTAATCAATTCGGTTTCAAGTCTCTCCTAATAATTGATAATTAATAATTGCGGAAAGGGTTCCGCAAAACTTTCCGACGGAAACAAGAGAGTTTTGTGGCAGCAAAACAAAAATAATTATCCATTATTCATTATCCATGAATGAATCTTCTCCTTTATTTTTCTCAGCTAGAAAATTATTTTGCATAACTACTTATACCCCACAATTAAATTAATCTTCTGAATTATCTACTTAGCAACAACAAATACAACATGAGATATTCTCTAGGATTTGATTGAGCAATAATCTTTGAATATGAAATATATTTTAGCTTAATATAGTGAAGCATAAAAAATTTTATACTTAACTGTGAATGTGTTAGAAAAACAACAAAAAGCAGCAGAATATTTGGCCCAGAATAAATTTGATGCAGCGATCGCTTTATGTCATCAAATTATAGAGCTAAAGCCAGATTTTATACCAGCTTATCAGATTATAGGAAATGCTTTAGAAGCTCAAGGTAATTTAGAAACTGCAATGAGTTGGTATATTCAGGCATTAAAAATTCAGCCAAATTTACCTGAATTATATAAAGTTATTGGCAATTTATATTCTCGACAAAAGCAGTGGGATGAGGCAATCGCTTGTTACGAAAAAGCAGTCAAACTAGAACCTAGTTTGACAGAAGTATATGAAAAGTTAGGGGATATTTTTCAACAACGTTATCAGGAAAATTTACAAACAGCATTGAGTAATTATCGTCAAGCAATAAAATATGCTCCAGGGGATGAAAGTAGTTACCATAAATTCTTAGAAACTCAGCCTTATAATTCAGAAATATGTCGGAATTTGGCTAATATTTTATTTAGCAAAAATCAATTAGAGTCGGCAATTATTTTTTACCAAATTGCTCTAATAACTGAACCAGAAAATCCAGAAATTCATTTCAACCTCGGCAAAATATTAATAGAACAAGGTTACGTTCAGCAGGCAATTTATGAATATCAACTTGCTGTAGAAATGGATAAAAATAATCCAGATATTTATCTACAACTTGGCATAGCTTTGGCAAAAATAGAAAATTTTTCTGAAGCAATATTCTCCTATCGGCGTACTATTGAAATTAATCCGAAGTCAGATTTAGCTTATAACTATTTAGGAGAAGCTTTAACTAAAATTGGAGAATTAGAAGAAGCGATTAAGATTTTTCAGGAGGCAATAAATCTCAACCCTACCTCACCTTTATTATATAAAAAGTTAGGTAATGCTTTTGCAAAGCAAGGACAAATAAATGAAGCGAGTGCTGCTTATAGTCGTGCTATTGAATTAGGGTAAAAATATTAATAGGGGAGAAAATAGAGAGAGGAGAAGATGAGGAAATTCATAATTATTTGTGGTATAGTGCTACGCGCTAGGGAATAGGGAATAGCGAACAGGGAAAAGTAGAATATTAAAGGGTTCCAGAATTTATAAATCTCCTAAAGTATTTGCGTAGTGCTATAGTTTTGTAAAAGTAATGATATTTTCCGAAAAACTCAAGTAGGCAAAGATTTACTATTTCTCAGAAAACAGGGAAGAGAAGTATTTTTCTGTTCAACTTTTCCCAACTTCCACTCTCAAAATTGTGACTAAAACCACTACTTATATATTTTCCGAGCAAGTCGAGTCGGCAAAGATTTACTATTTCTCAGAAACCAGGGAATAGAAGTATTTTTCTGTTCAGTTTTTGCCGACTCTCAACCATAAATATTTTGACTAAAACCACTACCTATATATTTTCCGAGCAAGTCGAGTCGGCAAAGATTTACTATTTCTGGAAAACCAGGGAAGAGAAGTATTTTTCTGTTCAACTTTTCCCAATTTTAACTTTCAATTCTTCAAACCTTAAATTAATTTTGTCGAGGTACTTAAAGCTGACAGCTAATAGTTAAATACTTACCCATTATCTTTGATTTTCTGATAATACTTCTCTGCCGTCTTCATCCAAGCTTTTACTTGAGACTCTAACCACAATTTTTCCTTTTCTAAAGCAGAATTTTTTTGCTCAAGATTATCAATCCAAGAAAGCAATTTTCGACTATCTTCTTGTAGTTGAGATTTACCGTTCTCTAAAATTTTTACCCAGCCAGTATATTCATTAACTTCAGAATTAAGGCGAGAATTTACTTCTAATATTTCCTGTATTTTAGTACCTAACTCCTGCACAAAAACACCTAACTTTCCCGACTTCCCCCGCCAACTTTCTAGTAATTCAGATAACTTTAACGCCTCCTCAAAATTTCCCCTTTCCAAATAATGATAAATTCGATAATAAGTCACCCATTTAACAGTTCGAGATAACACATTATTTTCCCAATCATTTAATTCTAAGTCTGATAAATTCAAACTATCAATTAAATCACTACAGATTTTTAAATGTTCCTCAACCTGATAAAAATCATCAAAACTGTGAGTTTTATTTCCTTGATGCCATCGATAATATCCTAAACTTTCTTTGACAAAATATAAATCAGCAACCAGAGCAATTCTTAACCATAATTCCAAATCAGCAGCAAAAGCATAATTGTCATTAAATTTGTCGCCAACTTTCTCTAAGATATCTCGTCTCATCAGTACAAACGGGCAACAAATAGAATTAGCTTCTCCCAAATTTTTCCTCACCCATTCTTTACCATTCACCAACTTATCTTCAGCATAATTTGCCCAATCCCAATTAAGGGAATTATTATTAGCATCAACCACCATAATAGAAGAAGTAACTAAACCTAAATTTTCATATTTATCCAAAATTTTTACTTTTACCTCTAAGTTTTTTGGCAACATTACATCGTCTTGAGCAAAAATAGTAATATATTCGCCAGAAGCATATTCTAAACATCTATTCCAATTAGCGAAAAGTCCTAAATTTTGTGAGTTTCTCAAATATTTAATTCTAATATCTTGCTTCAAATAATTACTAATAATTTCTGGAGTATTATCAGTAGAACAGTCATCACAAATAATTAGTTCAAAATCTGTAAATGTCTGTTCTAAAATACTATCTATAGCTTGAGTAAGAAATTCTCCAGAATTATAAGTAGGCAAACAAACTGTAACTTTGGGTAAATTATTTATAGGCATTTCATCTAATACTAATTTAGAAATAAAATTGAATTATAGCAAAGTTAGGTACAAAGCAAAAAATCATAAAATAGTATATAGCAATCCTATTTGATTCGTGGCAAAAATATTACTGCTTTTTCGGCAACAGGCAACAGGCAACAGGCAACAGGCAACAGGTATGAGTTTCAACTTTTTTATCTACTTTTTTATTTGTCGCGACCTATTTAGGATTGCTATAGATTTACATATCATTTGAAAATTATATATAAAGACTGGTATTTTCAGGGGATAAAAAAATTAAATTATACATTTAAAGTATCTTGCTAATCCTGACAGTTACAGATAACTTTTAACAAAGTTTATCCATAACAGACCAAGAAATTTGAATTAAATAAAATCCAGAATTTTTTTAATAACTTAGATAATATTGTTCCAGAGGTATTTCATTCTCAAATATGCCATTTTATAGGGTGCATCTCAATTTTGAAGAAAGCCAAAAACTTATCGCTTTTAGGGAACAGGGAATAGGGAATAGGGAATAGGGAATAGGAAAAAAGTATTTTGGTAAATATGAGATGCACCCTAATAGCTAGATAAATAATGGTTTAATTTAGATATTTTTGTGATTTATATATTGTTAATATTTTTCGTTAAAAATTGACGATTTTGAGCGTAATTATCCCAAGACAAGAATTGAGAAATTATCACATAATTCTCAAGATAATTATAATTATTATTTGGCTAAATAAAATTATTATATATTCCTATTTATTTTGTTATCATAAACGGAGACAGTAAGATGAAACCTGAATCTCAAAAAGAATCTAAAGCAAAGACAGAGATTTTCAGAAAAATAGGAAATCAAGACTCCAAAATAAAAACAAAAAAATCTCAAGTCACTAAAAATAAAAATAGTTCTGAACTATCAACTGTATACCTGTCGCCAATAGCAGATATAGCAGCTAGAATATCCCCAATAAGCTATTTAGCATACTTACTATTACCTCCTGTAGTCAAAGCACAACCAATTAAGACATCAACAGATGGTACAAATACAATAGTTGAAAAATCAGGCAATCAATTTAATATTCGTGGCGGTAGACTATCAGGAGATGGCAGAAATCGTTTCCACAGTTTTAGCCAATTTAACGTCGATAAAGGTCAAATAGTAAACTTTTCTTCAACTGAAAAAATTAAAAATATTATTACTCGTGTCAATGGTGGTAACTCTTCCTTTATTAACGGTTTAATTAAAGTAACAGGAGGAAATTCTAACCTCTATATTATTAATCCAGCCGGAATTATTTTTGGTAAAAATGCTCAACTAAATATACCCGCATCTTTTTCCGCTACCACCGCTACTGGCATCCAATTTAATAATCAGTTGTTCAGCGCAACAGGTAAAAATAACTATGCCTCACTGATCGGAAATCCCAGCGCCTTTACTTTCCCCAAAGAACCCGCACCAATCATTAATTATGGCAACCTCGAAGTCCAACCAGGGCAAAACGTCACCCTCATCGCCGGCAGTGTCGTTAATGATGGCACTATCACAGCCCCTGGTGGCGAGATTCGTATTGCTGCTGTGCCAGATCAGTCAATGGTAAGAATTAGCAAAGAGGGACTTTTGCTGAGTTTGGAAGTACCTAAGAATCGCTTCCCAAATAGTCCAGATGGGCAAATCAATGCTCTGTCTTTGCCACAGATGTTGACTGGGGAAGATACAAGGGGAAATGCGACAAGAGTCACAATGAATCAAAATGGGCAGTTTATCCTAACTGGAGATGAAACAGTGGCAACTACTCCCGGTTCCGTGGTTATCTCTGGTAATATTGATGCCTCAAACACTCAACATACTAACCGTTCCCTACCTCTCCTAACTCAAGAAAATACAAACCTCGTAGGGGGAAATGTGGAGATTTTGGGCGATCGGATCGACCTTAAGCAAGCTAATATTAATGTCTCAGGGGATGGAGGTGGTGGGACAGTTAGCCTAAGTAATTACACAGTTAACCAGAAATATAATAATCACATTCATGTGAGCGCAGATTCCATAATTTCTGCCAACGCTAATTTCACTGGTCAGGCTGGAAATGTAGCGATCGCTGGAGAGCAAATTGATATATCTGGCCACATCAGCGCCAGGGGTAGTGGAAATTTAGGCAAAGGAGGATCTGTGGAAATTTCTGGTGGAGGCAGTTTTAGTGGCACAGTTGATGTGAGTGCTAAGAATAATGTTGGGGAGATACGAATAGAGTCGGAGAATATTACGGTCAAACCAGAAACTAATTTCCAAGTTTCAGATGTAGAAAACAATCAGTCTAGCAACTTGAATATTTCCGAAGATTCTCTA
>JBFRWR010000368.1:0-4201 GCA_051439685.1 Trichodesmium sp. | reverse complement strand
TATAGCAATCCTAAATAGGTCGCGACAAATCAAAAAGTAGATAAAAAAGTTGAAACTCTTACCTGTTGCCTGTTGCCTGTTGCCTGTTGCCTAAAAGGCAGTAAGATTTTTGCCACGAATAAAATAGGATTGCTATATGATTTATTAACTTATTTTCCTAGAAAAAGGATTAAAAATTATATTTGCATAGCATTCCGCAGGAAAGAAAAATTTAACTAGCTAACCTTAGTAGTTGCTTTATTCTGGCAAACCTGAATACAAAAAAGGGAAATAGAATTAGGAAAAGGCTAAGGTTGAGTAACTATGTTTTTGGCAAAGTGGAGGAAAAAAATTGGGTTGTTTAAATCTAATTATTAATTCTGATTCCAGAAATTGATAACTACTGCTATACTGATGAAAAATTTGTAGTCAAATAACTAATACTATCAGATGACAATGCAATTAAAAGTTCCATCTATTGCTTGTAGTGGATGTGCAGATACTATTACTAAAGCAATCAAAAATCTCGAATCTGAAGCTAATGTCCAAGTGGATGTGGAGCAAAAGATAGTTACAGTAGAAACTAAAGCATCTGAAGAGTCCATTAAGGAAGTAATTACTGCTTCTGGACATACAGTTGCATAAAAAAAATTAAATTATAGCGCTATGGGTTAGGGAATAGGGAACAGTAGACTGTTAAAAGGTTCGAGGATTTATATATAAATATCCTAACCTTAATGCGTATTAATATACTATCAAACTAGAAACCTGGGGGCCTTTATTTAGATGACCTCCAGGATTTTTAATTATCAAAATGTTGTTATCAATTGGGTCTAATACCTCGCCTTTTCCGGCGAAATATTTTGGGAGGGTTGCTTAAATCCCCGTTACAAAAATAACTTCTGACTTCTGACTTCTGACTTCTGACTTCGTTAAGCAGCTTTCAGGTATTGACATATTGTTACGGTTGAATAGATGATGAAAATGACGAATTGCTAAACAGTTTCCTTGTAATTAGGGAGGCTAATAAATTATTAGGAAATTAACCATGAAAATAATGGTTTACTCTCACGATACTTATGGTTTAGGAAACCTACGGCGGATGTTAGCAATTTGTCAAATTTTGTTGGATGAAATACCGGAATTATCAATTCTACTGGTATCTAGTTCGCCAGTTGTACATTGTTTCAAAATACCTGATAGATTAGACTATATTAAACTTCCTTGTATTGGGCGGAATGAATTAGGAGAAATATCAGTTAAATATCTAGGAATAGAAATAGAAGAAACTTTAAAGTTACGTTCTGAATTAATTAAAATCACAACAATAAATTTTGATCCAGATATTATTTTAGTTGACAAGAAACCTTATGGTTTAGAAGGAGAATTGAGAGATACTCTGGAGACTATTAAAAATTTTGAGATTCAGCCTAAAGTAGTTTTATTGCTCAGAGATATACTTGATACTCCAAAACGCACTATTAGAGAGTGGGAAAATAATCAATATTATCAAGGAATTGAACTTTTTTATGATCAAGTTTGGGTGGTAGGTACGCCTGACATTTTTGATGTTCCGAAAAAATATAAATTTCCCGCTTCTATCTCCAAAAAAGTCAAATTTTGCGGTTATCTGAACTGTAAAAAAGTCAATAAAAATTCTCAGGAATTGCGACAAGAGTTAAATATTAATTCTGATGAAAAGTTGATTTTAATAACTGTTGGTGGTGGTGGAGATGGCTATGATTTAATTAATACTTCTATTCCAGCATTAGCAAATATATCACTAATACAAAAAGTCAAGATTTTAATTATTTGCGGACCAGAAATGCCTGTTGAAAATCAGCAAGCTTTATCTGATTCAATCAGAGGATTTGATAATATGAAAATTATCGAATTTACTGATGATTTAACCAGTTATATTAATGCTGCCGATTTAATTATTTCTATGGCGGGCTACAATACTATTTGTGAAATTATCTCTTTGAATAAACCAGCCGTGATTGTGCCAAGGGTTCGACCAACAAAAGAGCAATTAATTAGGGCTAAATGTATGAATAAATTAGGTTTATTTACAACAATTCATCCAGATTTATTAAATTCTGATAATTTACAAAAGGCTGTTTTAGAAAAGCTGAATAATAATCAAAATATTACTCCTTTGGCTTCAGATATAAATTTTCATCGTTTAACTAAAATAACTAATTTTGTATACAATCTTTTATCAGATAAATATATGGGCAAAAATAAAAAAATCAAAGAAAAAAATCATAAATTCTACTTTGCAGATGAATCTAAAATAGTGGTCTAAAAGCCTTTATCGGTTCCACTTTTTATCTTAAAATTAAATACTATTTAGTGATGAATAGTATTAATTTGTAATATTTTAGTGGTAGGGGGGAACGGTCGTTTGTCCCTACAGAAATCATAATTTTCAGGGTTTTTAGTTAAAATTAACTGTTATGAAAATTGTTAAAACCAATGCAGGGATTGCTATACTATTGTAGTGGGCTGACATATCTAAAACGGTATTAGGAAATTAGGCTCTGTAGGGGCGGGTTTCACACTTAAGTTCACGAGTTTTCAGATTGAGTCAAATAAACCCGCCCCCAATGAAATAGCTCTGCCGTCCTAGTGCAGGATGCCAGAAATATGTTACCAGTCACAAAATACTCAAAGCTTTACCAATCAAAACTTCTGACTTCCGCGTAGCTTTACTAGGGGCGGGTTTATCTAAATCTTAGAGTCAGCATGAAAATTTCCGCTGAAACCCGCCCCTACTTTTGCACCATTGAATATGTGTCAATTCAGTAAAATCTTTTAGATACTATAGCGGATTTCATCCTAATATAGTACAGCTATGACAGGCAAGATGCCTGTGTTAAATATTAATATTTGTACTTATTATGGTTGGAATCTGCTCGAAGTTTTATTTGATTAAATACTTCTTGCTTCTGACTTTTTCCTGATAAATATGAAACAGAAAGTTTGTCTAACAACTCTAGAATTTCCTCCTGATATTGGTGGGGTGGGTGAGTCAGTTTCTCGGATTTCTCAAATGTTATTAGATTTGGGTTATCAAGTTCATGTTGCTGTTTTTCATTTCAGTAAAAGAGAATTAAAAATTCAACGTTCTTCTTGCCAGACAATGGAAGAAAATGGGATTTTTATTCATCGTTTAACTGCGGCAGTTCGGGGAACTGAATTTGATACATCGAGTAAAAGAATTATGGCATA
Organism: Trichodesmium sp.; assembly: GCA_051439685.1. GTDB lineage: Bacteria > Cyanobacteriota > Cyanobacteriia > Cyanobacteriales > Microcoleaceae > Trichodesmium. Next base: position 988 of record JBFRWR010000368.1, on the reverse strand, counting down.
TCGGAGTGAAATATATTTTCAACTCCAGCAATTACAAAAGAAGTTTTCCTTTGATTTATGGCATGGATTTTTTCTCAAAGAAACAGGATTTTTAACAACTATTTTGGCAAAGGAAAATCAACTGCCAGTAATTAATAGTATTCGGGGAAGTGATTTACATAAACATATTTTTGATCCTCAACAACACGCTCAATTATCTTGGAGTTTGGCAAATTCGTCTTGGTTGACTTTTGTGAGTAATGATTTATATAAACGCGCCACAATTTTATCTCCAAATTTACAAGCAAAATCATCAGTTTTTTGGAACTCTATTAAACCTATTAATTTTGCAGCTTTACCTACTCCATCTCTGATCAAAAAATGTTCCGGAATAGTTATTGGTGCAGTGGGTAGGTTTCGCGAGAAAAAAGGTTTGGAATATTTATTGGATGCTTGTACCCAACTTGCTTTAGAAAATGTTGATTTTACTTTATTATTAGTAGGAGATTTTGTCGCAAAAGAGCAAGAATATTGGCAACAACAAATTAATTATAGTGGCATTTCTGAGCGAATTATCATTACTGGAATAATACAACGTTCCGAAGTAATAAATTATTTACCTGGAATAGATATTTTTGCCATTCCCTCCTTAAATGATGGTTGTCCTAATGCTTTATTAGAAGCAATGTTAGCAAGTCGGGCAATTATTGGCAGTAATGTTGGTGCCATTGGGGAAATATTGGTGGATGGTGTAAATGGTTTAGTTGTTAACCCTGGTTCTAGTCAGGAATTAGTAGTTGGTTTGAGACGGTTGGAGCGATCGCCTCTATTACGGGAGCGGTTAGGTAAAGCTGCTAGAGAAAAAGCTTTACGAGAACTAGCTCCTGAAGTTGAGCAACAGAATTGGGCAAAAGTTTATGAGGGAGTTTTGTTGGGTTGAGAGCAAATGTGTTTGGAGTCAGAAACCGGGTTTATGGTAGGTAGATGTCAGTAGTAAAGCATTTCAGAT
>JBFRWR010000367.1:0-5895 GCA_051439685.1 Trichodesmium sp. | reverse complement strand
AATAGGTCGCGACAAATCAAAAAGTAGATAAAAAAGTTGAAACTCTTACCTGTTGCCTGTTGCCTTCTGGAGCTGTTGCCTAAAAGGCAGTAAGATTTTTGCCACGAATAAAATAGGATTGCTATATGTCTCCGCATTTCAAATAAAAATGCTATGGAAATTATAAATATGTATATATATAGCGTTTCTCAAGAAGGATGAGGTACAGTTTTTTTTCTGATTTGCTATTCCCCATTCCCCCATCTTCCCTGCTCCCTACTCCCAAAACAAAGGAATTTTGTACCTCACGTTTTTTGAGAATTGCTATAACAAATTTTAGACAAGTCAATATAGCAATCCACCCATAGGTTGCAGGTAATCAAAAAGTAAATAAAAAACCTGAAACTTTTACCTGTTAAATGTTCTCCCTTCCCTGTCACCTAAAAAGCAGTAAGATTTTTACCACGAATAAAATAGGGTTGCTATATTAACTTCAAACTTTTCAATTTCTAACTTTCGGCTCCTCAACCTCTAATAAAATATGAGAACAAAAATGGGATTGCCATAGTATTTCAGGGGTTGCACATTAAAGAATGATAATAGGTTTTAAACTGTACATATATGAATAAAAGAATTATCTAAAAATATCTATTTTTAGACTTGATCATTCCTGATTCTGCAAAGCCGTATTTCAAATACTTTTTATTCAACAACCTGCATATTTGTATTATATGAATTTTCAATCTCTTAATCAGATTTTAGACTATCTGAAAATTATGGAGCGATCGCCTCAACAACAACAGTTTCAAATATTAGTTGAATGTTGGGAGAAAGCTTTAGGGAAAATAAGTGTCCAAACTAAACCTTTACATATTAAACAGGGGATTTTATATGTAGCAACATCAAGTCCTGCTTTGTCTCAAGAGCTGAGTTTCCAAGTTCCTCAACTTTTACAAACACTAAATCAGCTTTTACCCACACCTCTAGACAATATCAGATTTTCTACGGCTCAATGGTATACCTCTCAAACTCATAACCAATCTACTCAAACGGAAGAAAATGATTGGCTGAGACATCCCAGCATAATTTCTCGGCCTGCAAAAATACCCTTGTTAAAATCCACTGACAAACATCAAAATCCTCGAACAGCTTTTCAAAATTGGGCAAAATCTGTAAAGACCCGTTCTCAAAATTTACCTTTGTGTCCTCAATGCCAATGTCCTACACCCCCTGGAGAAATCAAACGTTGGTCAGTATGTGCATTTTGTGCCACTAAACAGTGGTCATAGTCAAGAAGTTAGGGTATGGCAAAAACTTTTTGAGTGTCAATCTAGTAGTCCACCACGATAATTTTGACAAGTTGCCTTTCTGAAAATACTGAGATATTAGAATCTAATTACCTATCATAATTAAGTTGGTTATCTACTAGATAACCATCTATTCTTGTCTTGAAGTGGTTCCAGCTTAGTAAAGTTTTCAAATAGACATCTCCGATAATCAAAAATCGGTATTGCTGATGCGTGGGTATAATACCATTTTGAAAAAAGAATGTTACGAATAATCAGGGTAATAAAAAGACATTACAGGAGATGTTTCTTTGACAAAAAAAATGATTTAAAACCTTAAAAACAGTAGATAAGGCATTCCCAAGCGACTCCTGACTTCTGATGACTGACTCCTAAAAAATACCCTAGCTATTTTTAGCAAACATTTATCAGTTTGGTATGATTTATATTTTTTGGTAATTGCTAAACTATTAGAACTCTGGTGAAAAAGATATATATTTTTTGCAGGAGTAAGAAATAGGAAACAGGGAACGGGGAACAGGTAAGTTTTTTTTACGAAAAAGGCAGGAAAAATGATTTTTTATCGTGACTTTTTCTTTCTTTAGCTAAGATAACTCAAAGGTTGAGAGTGTTCAATTTTTATTTTCATACCTTGATGCAGCAACGCCTAAAAATTCAATCAATTATGCAGTAGAAATCACCAATTATTTTCACCTACTATCTAATCTGTAGGGGCAATTTTGTTTCAAATGCTGTCGCCGAAATTAGGAAATTGCTCTTACTCTGTCTTTTCTGGAGAGGTTTAATCGATACACTATAGAGTGAAAAGTTACCCCAAAATATTTCCCACTCCTGGCCACCTAAAGATTTTGTGGTTTACTCAAACAAACAATGCTGTAATTTATAGAGTGCAACTTTAACTCTTGGATTAATGTAATTAAATGTACAAAACAGTTAATATAAATTAATCAATAATTGAAGTTTTTTTATATTTTTTTTGCCTAGTTTAAACGGTAGTTACTATCCATAAATTATCCTCAGTAAATTCCTGGATATATTGTCTATTTGATTTCTATCTGACTTAGATTTTATCTTGATCCCCATTAACTTTACCAAAATTTTGTATTGATTCATACAATAATTATGGCCATCAACAAGAAAAATATTTCTGTTTATAACAGAAATATAAAAATAATATAAATTTTATTTCATTGATAGGAATATGCAGAAACTAGATACCACAATGGATTTAATCAATTCAAAGTCAAAATTGATTGGATTAAAAATAATTATAGTAAACTCAATTAATTTAGGAAAATTTTTTATGAAAAATACTATAGCTTGTCGTCATTGTCGATACTATTCACCAGAGGGAAGACGTGGTGGTGTTTGTCAAAAGTTAGTGACACCAGTTGAAAGTTATTGGAAAGCTTGCTCATTAGCTTCACTTCCCTTTACAGCATCCAGGGAAAATCTGGATGGTATAGTGATGTGGCATCAGCAAATTGATCAATTGGAAGTAGTTTTACCTCTAAAATCTGCTGTTAATAACATTCGTCAACTAATACCAATCCATTCAAATAAGGTGACAAATAATTCAGTAACTATTGTGTGAAATAATTTCTCAAAATATTTTTCCGTTAAGGTTTGCAGTCAAACCAATCTTTATTTTTATTTTTGACTGTTAACTTTTGAATTGCGTGAAATGGGATTAAAGAATACATTTTTAGTTAGTTATTATGGTCAATAAATTTAATTTAAAGTCTTAGGTAAATATCCAGAATTTTATGCCACTAATAAAAATTTTGGGTATTTAACTATTCTTATATTGCTTGCATATATGTTGATAAAGTTTCTGAGGATGGATAAGATAGAGTGATTTTTTTCTTTTCTTTTGCATTTTCTCTAAAACGCTAGATTTTTACATCAACTAGCATAAAAGTTTCTATAGCTATCTACGATATTAGCAATAATCATCAACTTTCATTCAAGTTCATTTAATGCTGCTGAGGAATACTTTTACAGAAAATTGAGATTCAAACTGTTTTGGAAGAAGATGTTTGATTAATCTAACTCAATTAATACATAAGTTCTGTTAAAAAGAAAAATAATAGGGGTTTTCATTCCAATAGAATTAAAGTATCATATCTGTAATTTATTAAACTTTAAGCATAGTAATTTTTTGCGGTAGTCTACCTTTGTGAAAACCACTATAAATGAATATTGAGACAACTCAAATTATGTAGATAATTACCCAATTATTAATATTAATAATTAAATAATTCGCGCCTTGAAGCCTCCCCTTGGATAGGGGAAAAAAAGAAAGGTGGTGGTGCATAGTAATGGTAGATGGAGTGTGGGAAGTGTGGGAAGTGTGGGAAGTTTGGGAAGTGTGGGAAGTTTGGGGAAAAATTACAAATATCTTCACCATTACTATGCAGGACTACTAAAAGAAATAATATTTCCTGCTCTTCAATTCCGTTACGGTTTTAATCAGAGGTAATTATCAATTAATGAAATCACTTCATGTTGCCTGTGATGTAAATTTAGCAGGCAAGATGCTAGTGCAGGATGGCAGAAATATTTTACAAGTGACAAAATACTCAAAGCCTTACCAATCGAAACTTCTGTACGGGTAATTTCCCAGGTCATGCTTTCCTTGAGGAATGCTGCGCAAACGCAAACATGAATTACCCCTACTGACTTCTGACTTCCGCGTAGCGGTACTAGCCTTACAAGAGTTTTACTATTAAAACTGATAACTCAGTTTCTTGAAAATATGGTGTAAATCCTCATTCCTTACTATTAGTCTTTAGATAGCCTCACATTTTAGTAGTTCTCCATATTAATGGTGAAAATATATATTTTTTTCCACAACTCCCGACACTCCCCATATCCTCCACACTTTCCATACCATTACTATGCACCATTACCGAATAATTAAGGTTTAAAGCCTCTCACTCGCCGTGGAGAAACAATGAATTTATTTTCCTTTTATTCAATCCAATCCGTTTGAGGGAGAGGTAATTATCAATTATCCATTATCAATTATCAATTATTGAACCAGATTGTTAAGGTAGCCAAGGATATCTACGAAAATCTGGAGGCCGTTTTTCTAGAAATGCTGTTTTACCTTCAGCTCCTTCCTCCGTCATGTAGTACAGAAGAGTAGCATTGCCAGCTAATTCTTGCAGACCAGCTTGCCCATCACAGTCAGCATTAAAAGCAGCTTTCAGACAACGAATAGCGATCGGGCTTTTTTCCAAAATTTCTGATGCCCACTGAATACCTTCTGTTTCTAGCTCTTCCACTGGTACAACACAGTTAACTAATCCCATTTCCAAAGCTTGTTGGGCAGTATATTGACGACAGAGAAACCAAATTTCTCGTGCTTTTTTTTGACCAACAATTCTAGCTAAATAACTAGCTCCAAACCCACCATCAAAACTACCTACTTTAGGACCAGTTTGCCCAAAAATTGCATTATCTGCAGCAATAGTTAGGTCACAAATCAGATGTAAAACATGGCCACCACCAATAGCATATCCAGCAACTAAAGCAATGACAACTTTAGGCATGGAACGAATTAACCGTTGCAAGTCTAAGACATTTAGTCGGGGTACTCCTGTTTCATCAACATAACCTGCTGTACCCCTAACACTTTGGTCTCCACCAGCACAGAAAGCATATTTACCATCTGTATGAGGTCCTGCACCTGTAAATAAAACGACTCCAATATTTGGGTCTTCACGAGCATCAACAAAGGCATCATAAAGTTCAAATACAGTTTTTGGACGAAAAGCATTCCGTTTGTGGGGACGATTAATAGTTATTTTTGCAATTCCGTCAGTTTTGTGGTATAGAATATCTGAATATTCTTTAATTATTTCCCAAGGCTGATTACTCATATTTCCAAAATTTTATACTGTTGCTGAACTAATATACAAAATGATTGACCATCCAAGTTATCTAGTCCATAAAAAATGGATGAGTCGGGTATTAGAACTGGCCAAAATTGCTGGTGATGCTGGAGAGGTGCCAGTTGCTACGGTCATAGTTAACTCAGATGGTGATTTAATTGCAGAAGCTGAAAACCGTCGGGAGCGAGATTGTGACCCCACTGCTCATGCAGAAATATTGGCTTTGCGAAAGGCGGGACTAATTTTACAGAATTGGCGTTTAAGTGAATGTACCCTTTATGTAAACCTGGAACCTTGTCCAATGTGTAGTGGGGCGATTTTGCAGGCCAGGATAGGTTTATTGGTCTATGGGACAGACGATCCTAAGACTGGCACAATTAGGACTGTGGCTAATTTTCCAGATAGTGCTTTTTCTAATCATCGTTTATCTGTATTAGGGGGAATAATGGAAACTGCTTGTCGCGAGCAATTACGGTCTTGGTTTGCTCAGTTTAGGTGATAGAAAGGTATATAGAACCCCTAACAGTATCTTTGCAAAAGTGAGGATTAGGAGACAGGAGACAGGAGACAGGAGACAGGAGGTGCGGAGGCGCGGAGTCAGGAGTCAGAATTTCGGTGAAATAGAATAGGGAAAAAAGTATAAAAATAGCCCCTTGCTTCATCATCTCCCCATCTCTCCAGCTAATTTTTTAGAGATACTGTTAGGGCTT
>JBFRWR010000366.1:0-23256 GCA_051439685.1 Trichodesmium sp. | reverse complement strand
TAATAGTTAATAATTAAGAGTTGAAGCGTCAATAATTAATTATTCATTCAACAATTAAGGTTTAAAGCCTCCCCTTGGCTGTGCCGCGAGCTGTCGCTCTACAAGGGGATAAATCAAAAAAATTTCCTTAAGCACCAATCCCCTTCTTTCAAGAAGGGGTAATTATCAATTATCCATTATCAATTATCAATTATTGAAAGTGCTTTTCATTTCAGTAGACCACGGTAGGGGAGTAGGGGAGTAGGGGCGTTTGGCGAAGCCCAAAGGCTATATCGCGATTAGCTAGCGCACAACTACTAGACTGACACAGCTAAAACTGGGCAATAGATTTTTGTTTCTAGCTGTCTTTTTCTTCCCACACTTCCCACACTTCCCACCCTCCCCATCTAATGCACCATTTAAGGTGTGTCGGTCCACTACGTTTTACATGTCGCGGAGCGCTTCATGTCGGCTCTTAGCCGAAAACACCCCTACTGGGTTTTGGTTATGGCGGTGTGGTTTATCCATCTGAAAAGCGGTGTAAGGTGAAACAATCCACTACAATAATTAACTTCTGCCTTCTTACTTAAAAATGAAACATCAAGAATTACCTCTTATTGGTTGGCGAGAATGGATAGCATTACCTGAAATTGGCATTACTAGAATTAAGGCCAAAATTGATACTGGTGCCCGTTCTTCTGCTTTACACGCTTTTGATATTGAGACCCTTAAAATTGACGGCAAATCAATGGTAAAATTTAAAGTTCATCCCCAACAAAAAGATACCAATCTAATAGTAAGTGCTGAAGCAGAATTAATAGATGAACGAAAAGTTCGGAGTTCTAGCGGAGTAGCAGAATTACGTCCTGTCATTTTAACTGAAGTCAATTTAATGAACAAAAAATGGCAAATTGAGCTAACATTAACTAATCGGGAGTTAATGGGATTTAGAATGTTATTAGGCCGACAAGCTGTGCGGAATAATTTCTTAATTAATCCCGGTAAATCTTATTTGGATAAAACTCGAAAATCAGTCAAGAATAAGGATTAAAAAAAATGCCAGAAAACAACAAAATGAAAATCGCTATTTTATCTACTGAACCCAATCTTTATTCTACTAGAAAATTAGTAGAAGCAGGAGTTGAACGGGGTCACGAAGTTAAGGTTATTGATTACCTGCGTTGTTATATGAATATTACTTCGATGAAGCCTCAAGTTATTTATATGGGTGAACCATTAGAAGGATTTGATGCTATTATTCCTCGGATTGGTGCTTCTAAAACATTTTATGGCACGGCGGTAGTTAGACAGTTTGAAATGATGGGAGTTTTTACTGCAAACCCTTCTCAAGCTATTTCTCGGTCTCGCGATAAATTACGTTGTTTACAATTATTAGCGAGAGAAGGAATTGGATTACCTGTGACGGGTTTTGCTCATTCAACTAAAGATATTGATGGTTTAATTAAAACTGTTGGTGGGGCACCTTTGGTGATTAAACTATTAGAAGGAACTCAAGGAATAGGAGTAGTTTTAGCTGAAACTTATCAAGCAGCTAAGTCAGTTATTGAAGCTTTTCGTGGCTTGGATGCTAATATTTTGGTACAGGAATTTATTAAAGAAGCAGGTGGTGCAGACTTGCGATGTTTTGTAGTAGGAGATAGAGTAATTGCAGCGATGAAAAGACAGGGAGCTGAGGGAGAATTTCGCTCAAATTTGCATCGAGGTGGTAAAGCCGAAAAAATTAAATTGAGTCCCGAAGAACGCTCAACTGCTACCCGTTCAGCTAAAGCAATGGGACTGAGAGTTGCGGGGGTAGATTTATTACGTTCTAATCATGGCCCGGTAGTAATGGAAGTAAATTCTTCTCCTGGTTTAGAAGGAATAGAAACTGCTACAGGGGTAGATGTTTCTGGCAAAATTATAGAGTTTTTAGAGAAGAATGCAGAAAAAGGTAAAGTGCGCGATCGAATTGAGGGATAAGGTTTAAATAATTTGTGCTTTTTAGTTAATTACTAATCCTTAAATTTAGTGATTAGTAGTTAGCTATTAAAGATTTTAATTTTTGTTATTAATAATTATCGGGAGTGTGGCATTTAGGAGAAATTTATGACACAGATAAATATAAATATCTATTTTATTAATATCTGGTTCATACATCATATTTTATCGAAGTTAGATGACACCCTTGATGGGAGTTAGGAATTACAGGAGCAGTTAAAATAATACCGTTTTAGAGAATTTTTATTAATTAGTATAAACCTATACTAATAATTTCTCTATAATTTATCAAGCCCTTAAAGGGTGAATTTTTAATTTACTACTTGATTATAATTAACATTCAGAGAACTTTGCTTAATTGCAAGTATTCTATCTAGTCCAGTTACTTCTAGGCAATATTGAACAGAGTCATTCAAATTCATTAGGTATAAGTTACAGCCTTGTTTATCTGCTATACGATGCAATGCGACTAAAGTCATTAATCCAAAATTATTAATAGATTTGATAGTCGCAAGGTCTACTACACAACAATGTTCGCTTTTCATCGCTAAAACTTTTTTCAACTTTTGCTGTAATAGAAAACTATTTTTTTTGTTTAAGTTTCCTACTGGACGAATTAAAATAGCCATGATTCTTACCTACATTACTAATCTGAAACATAATATTATTATTGGATGTTTGATGTATTTATGCAGTGACTTATTGAGAGCTTAATTAGTGACAATATTAATTTTCGTTAGTGATGGTTTTGTTAAATAAGTAATGATCTAAATCACAATTCATATCAAGTCTGTTAGCATTGGTATGATTAAGAGTAGGCAATGATTTGTCCAAAAAACTCTAGGGGTTTGGCCCTCAAACCCAAGCAAAAATCGGATTTAGAGTTAAACTAAGCAGACCTATACAATAAAATCTTATATCAAAATCTGCTTGAATACTTAGCGCTTGCTGAAAAAAGCAGAGTGTGGGGAGGGTGAGAAGTGTGGGAAGGGAGGGAAGACAAAGAAAGTAGTGGAGTGTTTCATCTAAAATGGTGCAATAGTAGGGGCGGGTTCCACGCTTAAATTAATGAGTTTTCACATTTGATTAGATAAACCCGCCCCTACAGAGTCTGATTCCCTAATGCACAGTGTTAGCTGAAACAGGTGTATGATTTTTAGTTATGATTTAGGTAATAATTCTTTGAGGGTAGCTTCCATAATTTCTGTAGTTTGAGCAGTAACGGTAAAAACTAAAGCTTCCCGATAAACTCGTTGTGCTGGATGATTTTTGTGATTAGCTGCTCCACTAGAAACTGTAATAGCAGCAGCAGCACAACGCTGGGCTAAGTTAATAGCTGTTGCTCTGAGGTGAAGTTTTTTGGCAAAATCAATATCTGGATTTTTATTCGCTTTTTCTATGGTATTTCGACATTGATTAATTTCTGTTTCGAGGACAGATATAGCATCTGGAATAAAGGAAAGGGCTTTTGTTTTTGACACTTCTTTCATAATATCTATACTGGCTAAAGCACATCCTAAACAAAAAGCAGTAGAGGATAATATTTTTTGTTGGTCATTATTTTGAATCCAATTTGCAGGTTGAAGAGAAACTACTTGCTCGTTAGCTAAAAACCATTTTTTGATTGTACTACTAACAGTATTAGTTGAGTTCATAGCACATAAGGGCATAATCTTAGAGAAACTAATACTACTATTTAATTTAGTTGTTTCTACCAAAGGAAGTATACCAAAAACAGCTCTTCCATCTGGTAATTTTGCTGCAACAATAAACTCTTGAAATATATTCCATCCAGTTATCCAAGGAACTGTTCCTTCTATATAATATCCACCTGTAGTTGGGAAAGCTTTTACAGGTGGTTCTCCAGAACGTCTCAGTTGAGAAAAGCCAATTCCTAATAATATTTTGCCGTGACTTAAGTGGGGTAAATATTGTTCTTGTAATTGATAATTTTCACTTGATGCTAACATTGCTGCTGCACTTTGATGTTGAGTTTGCAAAAAAGCTAATGCACCAGAATATCTGGCTACAAGTAATTGATACTTAAAAAAATCTTGTTGATTTAATTCTAAGCCACCCCACTTTTGCGGAATTTTCAGCGCTAATAAACCTGATTTTCCTAGAGTCATTAAAGCCTTTTTTAGTTCTGTTTGGTTACTGTCTATTTCATTGGCTACAGGAACTACTGAATTTTGTAAGATTGAATACGCAATTTCTTCTACATTTGTGATAATTTCTGAGTTTTTGGCTAGGGGTGATATTGTCATTTGAGTTATTAGTTATTAGTTAACAGTTAACAGTAACTACCGACAAATGACGGTAGCTAGCAATCAGGAACATTTTAATTTTTATCTTCTAATAGACATCTCCAGAAAAGAGGGAGTAGGGAACCCACCCCTAACCCCTCCTGGGAGGGGAAAAAATTGATAGTTTTTGCTCGATAATTGATTTGATTTTTGATTTTTGGAGATATCAAATAGACTAATAGTCAGCGACGGAGCTAAGGGGAAACTTATCACCTCTTTATTCTAAGGCATATTCTTGGTCATAGAAAATTTTTTAAGTATTTTTTTGATTATATCATAATTATTTTTTTGTCTAATTGTCGTAAAATTAGAAATATTTAATCCTCTAATAAGGGGTTAAGAATACGGATTTTTTTTAATTATATTTTTAATTATAGTAGTTGCTATTAATGCTGTTTATTTATCAAGTAAATTAAAGTTTTTTTGCTTGGAGTTTAATTAGGGCTTGCTGATTAAATATCAAAGCACTGATCGATATTAGTTCAAGCCTTTTTGGGTCGAAAAAAGTGCGCTTGTTTCGGTCTATAGAGCTGCAAAAAGCTAGTATTTTGGGATGATTATGGCAGAAAAATCTTGGGACAATTTTGACGACCACCTCCTCTATAATTTCCTTTTTTCCTGTCTCCTGTCTCCTGTCTCCTACCCCTAATACTCATACTTTATTCAGCAAACCCTAATTATTCATATCTTCAGGAGGAATAGCAAAGATAATTCCAATTCCCCAAGCTATTGTTGGTGCTAAAGCAAAAATTACTATTTCTAAAATTGTCATAATTAGGTTTCAATCTTATCTAATTTTTATGTCAAAATTACTTAATTTTAATTGATGTGGCTGAAGAATTTATATTTTTAGTTTCAATCCTGATTATTTTCATAAACTAATTATTCATTTGTAAGTTTCGCTGATTCTCTATTTCATCAATTTTTGCTTTTAATAGAGTCAAATTACTAGAAATAATTCTTTGATTAGTAATATGATCGTAAGCTTCCCATTCTTGACTAATTTCTGTATCTTGCCACAGAAACCAATTTCGATAAATTTCTCCACTGTCAATATCATCACATAAAGGCAGCCAATCATCTCCTGTAAAATACTCGATTTCTCGGAGCAGTAAATCAATATCAATTAAATTTATCCATATTTCTAAATCATTCATTTTTGTCTCAGATAGGTTTGTATTTTGGTTGTGGTTGATAAATGTTGAATTCATAGTTTTGGTTTGTTTTGTAAAAGATTTTTTTATTGATTAGAGATGGAAGATATCTGAAAAAAATATTGCTGTAATCTATAATTATTTAATCTCTGATTTTTCTGTTTTGTCTGAAGTTTGATTATCGAAAAATTCTAAACTATCTGGAATTTGGGCTTCAATCTCAGCTATTCTTTGTTCAATAGCAGCTTGTTTAGCCGCAAAACTGTCATAACTAAAATAAAAATGACCATGAACTTTTTCCTGATAACTACGTTTCGTAAATTGCCAACCTGGTTCGAGGATAATTTTCATAATTCCATCACTAATTCCGCCAGTTGTACCAATCAATTTTTTATCTCCTGTCATAGAAATGGCAAATAATTTAATTTCATCACCAACATTTTCTAAAGTTAATCTATGACTGATTGATAAATCATTATTATCTACTCGAACTGAATAACCTTTACTATCAGTAGCTTTGCCACAAATGCCAGAAAAATTAAAGTTTAATAGTAAAGGTTCAACTATAATTGCAGATGATTCAGTTTTACTTTCACTCCAACAAAGTTTTTCATCAGAAAGCTGTTCTAAAACTATTAATTTATAACTAGAATCCCCTTTTAAATCACTAAAAGGTACTGCCATCGCCATAACTTGATTCTGGTTAATTTCTACTTCACCAAAATTCAAATTTGCCTCGGCAGAATTTATATAATTGATACTCACACATACTGTGGCTAGGATAGTAGTAATTACATTATTAAAAAATTTTTTCATTGGTTTTATTGGTGTTTTTTATTTCTATAAATACTCTAAAAAATTAATCAATTTCTTGTAGAGAAAATTAGGGAGTTAGTTAAAAAAGAGCAAAAAAAATATGGAAAAGCTTGAATGTTATATCTAGTCTAGCTTCCAGACTCCAGTAATTAAAATGTGGTTGATTACTCAGGACTTACGCATAGACGCTATCTGTAGGGGCAATTGATGAATTTTCTCTACAAAAAACACAATTTATAGATGTGTCTGCGTAAGTCCTGTTACTTAACTTCCTTAAATAAGAAAAAATTGCTTATCTTCCTGAAAAAGATTTATACAGCTACGCGCTAGGGAGTAGGGAGTAGCAGAGTTTTAAAGGGTTCTAGGATTTATAAATGTCCTAACCAATTAACGTAGTGCTATACAATAATAACTATTAAGTAATTATCATATTATTAATCAAATATCGACAATGGAAAAAAAGTCAAAACGCGATCGCGGACGAGTTCTCACAAGTTCTGGATTAAAAAAATTGAACGAGGCGATCGAAGAGTGGAAAGATGAATATAATCTCAGAGGTACTCTCTCAGAAATTGAAGCTGAGTCTGGAGTCGGTTCTGACACTATTAGCAAAATTAGACAAGGACGAGTAGGTGCAGACCTCAGTAAAATTCAGCAGCTTTTTGCCACCTTTAGTCTGACATTAGATGAAACCGATCATCGTTCGGGAAAAACAACATCATCTGAAACGGAGTCAGAAAATTTAGGAGAACTATTATTAAATGACACACAGATAATTACTGGTAATAGTTGTCAAATTTTTATTAGTTATCGCGGTCAAGACCCAGATCAACAATTAGCGCGACAGTTTGAAACCGCTCTGACTGGAGTTGGTCATCAAGTATTTATGGCAGCAGATCATATTCGTCTGGGGGAAAATTGGTTTAAACGTATTAATGAAGAGTTGAGAAGGTGTGACTATTTACTGTTATTTTTGCCTCCTCAGTCAGCGCAAAGTGAGTTGTTAACTTATCAAGTTCAACTGGCGAGGGAATTACAATTTTCGCGACCAGATCGCAAACCTGTAATTTTGCCTATTCGGGTAGGTTTTTCTCTGACTACACCCCTCAACCATGACTTGCGCGGTTATCTCTATCGCATTCAACAAAGAGAGTGGAAGTCATCAGAGGATACTATTGTTATTCTCAGGGAAGTTTTGAGTCTGTTAGCTACTCCCAGGGAAAATGTTGCACCCGAAACAGATGAGCAACAAGAGCAGTTATCTCCGACAGCAACTCTGAAGCAAGAAGCAGAAGAAAACCCTCCTCCTGTACCTGCTGCGGAACCAGAAATACCAGGAGGACAAATTGATGTCGCATCTACTTTTTATATGGAACGCCCCCCTATAGAAGAACGTTGTTATCAAACTATTCTGCAACCGAGTGGTTTAATTAGAATTAAAGCCCCCCGACAAATGGGTAAAACTTCTTTAATGGCAAGAATTTTACATCATGCTGCACAGGAGGGATATCGGACTGTTCCTTTGAGTTTTCAGTTAGTAGATAAAGAGGTTTTTCGGAATCTCGATCAGTTCTTAAAATGGTTTTGTGCTTATGTGGGGCGAGAGTTACGTTTGCCTAATCAATTAGATGATTATTGGGATGATATTTTTGGCAGTAAAGTTAATTGTAAAGATTATTTTGAGAAGTATTTATTAGCTCAAATAGATAATCCTTTAGTGTTAGGTTTAGATGAGATAGATCGAGTTTTTCAATATCCTGATATTGCCGAAGATTTTTTTGGTTTATTAAGAGCTTGGCATGAGGAATCAAAGCGACGTGCTATTTGGAAAAAGTTAAGGTTATTGGTTGTTCATTCCACAGAAGTTTATATTCCTATGAATATTAATCAATCTCCTTTTAATGTAGGATTACCTATAGATTTACCAGAGTTTAATCCACAGCAAGTGATGAATTTGGCAGCCCGACATAATCTGAATTGGTCAGAACAAGATGTTAATAAATTAATGGCAATTGTTGGGGGTCATCCCTATTTAGTTAGAGTAGCTTTATATCATATTTCTAAACAAGATTTAACTCTGACAGATTTACCGGAAAATGTAACTAGCGAAACAGGAATTTATAGCGACCATTTACGACGACATTTGTGGAATTTAGAAGAATATCCAGAGTTACTTGAGGCAATGAAAAATGTAATTTCTGAAAATTCTCAGGAGCAATTAACAGGAATGTTAGGTTTTAAATTAGATAGTTTAGGTTTAGTGAAATGGCAAGGAAATAAATGTTATCCCAGGTGTGAATTGTATCGTCAATATTTTCAAGTTCATTTGTAGGAAGGAAGTTTGTAGGGGCGGGTTCTTTCAAGAATCTTGATACATGAGCAATAATTAATCAAAACCCGCCCCGCTGTCAACCAGTGCATCTGGGGGCGGGTTTATTTTATTTAATGTTAATTCCGATGAATTTTGTAGCGAACCCGCCCCTACATTTGTGGCAAAATTGAATGCCCGTTTGGGGGCGGGTTTTTTCAGTTATAGCGTGGGAAATTAACGTTAAAAAATTTGTAGGGGCGGGTTTTTGCAAGAATCTTGATACATGAAATTAATTTACCGCCCACCCGCCCTGCGCCAACCAGTGCATCTGGGGGCGGGTTTATTTTATTTAATGTTAATACCGATGAATTTTGTAGCGAACCCGCCCCTACATTTGTGGCAAAATTGAATGCCCATTGGGGGCGGTTTTTTTCAGTTATAGCGTGGGAAATTAACGTTAGAAAATTGGTAGGGGCGGGTTCTTTCAAAAATCTTGAGACATGACATTAATTTACCTAAACCCGCCCTGCGACTGGTGGTGCTGCCATATCGCCAGGGGGCGGGTTTCACCAGAAATTTTGGTACATGAGCAATAATTAATCAAAACCCGCCCCGCGACTGGTGGTGTTGCCATATCTTTGGGGGCGGGTTTATTTGATTTAATGTTAATCCCGATGAATTTTGTACCGAACCCGCCCCTACGTCATCAAAATTTATCATATTTATTTCCCGTCAATAGAAAAAAATTTGTAGGGGCGGGTTTCATCAAGAATCTTGATACATGACATTAATTTACCGCCCACCCGCCCTGCGCCAACCAGTGCATCTGGGGCGGGTTTATTTTATTTAATGTTAATTCCGATGAATTTTGTAGCGAACCCGCCCCTACATTTGTGGCAAAATTGAATGCCCGTCTGGGGGCGGGTTTATTTCCCGCCTGTTGGTTTCCCATTAACTGAACGTGGGAACCCGCCCCTACGTCCGTTAAAAAATTCGTAGGGGCGGGTTTTTCCAAGAATCTTGATACATGAAATTAATTTACCTAAACCCGCCCCCCTTTGCTGGTGCATGATATCCCCTTCATTTGTAGGAAGTGAAGAGGGAAGAAGGAAGAAAGGAAAGTCATTAACATTAGAAAATTTGTAGAGGCGGGTTTCATCAAAAATCTTGATACATAACATTAATGTACCTAAAACCGCCCCCCTTTAATAAATAATAAAGATTTAGCACAGTTTGGAGAATCTTTTATGAAGATTTAGTAAAGTTTGGAGAATCTTTTATGAAGAGTTGATGAAGTTGGCAAAATGCTATTGACAGTAGGTGGGGGGGGGTGTAAGAATCGGACAAACAAAAATCTACGGATGTAACAAAACAATATGAAGTTAAATATTACTAGCGGGTCAGTATTTGCTAAGTCCGCTGGCACTGCTCTTCTAGCAGCTTCTGCAAGTCTGTTCGCAGCAACTGAAGCATCTGCCTTTGAATTAATAAGAGGCAATAATGGAGCAGTGATAGGTATAGAAGATTTAGAGGTAGGAAGTGAGAAGTATGATGTAGATATTGTGTTTGACAGTTACAATAATATTTTTGGTGGGGATTTGGACTTTGAGTCAGAGGCCACAGCTCGCAGCGCCGGAGAAGCGATCATTCAAGCCCTGGGAGTTTCAGATTCCTTCGGTGGAACTGACTCTTTTCTTATTCCTTTTAGTGTCGGCGAACGTATTGGAGTAGCTCTCGATGGAAATTCACAGAGTGCGAATGACGGACTGGCGATCGCGGACGTTGGAGCTAGCGAAAGTTTGGGTTGGGCTCCCTATGCAGATTTTACACTCCAGACCTCCGAAACGCCAGCAGCCACTCCTGAACCCAGCCTAATGTTAGGTTTTATCACACTAGGCGGTTTAATGCTAGGTAGCAAAATAAAGACCAAAGGCTAAAAACAAGAAGAGAGGGAAGTTTTCCCTTCTCTTTTTTTTCTCGACGATACCTGGCACTTTACAGTTATCAGTTATCAGTTATCAGTTATCAGTAGTTAGAAGACAGGAGTCAGGAGTCAGGAGTCAGGAGTCAGAATGAAGAAGTTGGGATTTCCATAAGTGTTCCTTAACTGAAACTCAGACAAGTGTTAATTAACAATTGAGGGGTATATTGAGCAAAGTTCCCAAAACTAAAGTATCTCCCGGACAAATACCGTTACCATTTTTGATAGAAAAAATTGTATTGATAGAAATTCCAGCAATAGCAGATACAGCGATACATTTTATTACAGCGAATCGTTTTCCCAATTATTCTGTGGGTTTGTAGGGGCGGGTTTTTTTCAGTTATCAGTTATCAGTTATCAGTGGGATTTGTAGGGGCGGGTTTAGCCGAAAATCTTGATGCAACAGTATTAATTGATCAAAACCCGCCCCCTCTAAGCAGCGCAGTACACCAGGGGGCGGGTTTACCTAATTTGATGTTACTGCCGATGAATTTCGTGTGGAACCCGCCCCTACGTCAATAACGTTATAAAATTAGTAGGGGCGGGTTTTTTACAGTTATCAGTGTGATTTGTAGGGGCGGGTTTAACCGATAACCTTGATACAAAGGCATTAATTCATCTAAACCCGCCCCCCTCTAAGCAGTGCAGTACATCTGGGGGCGGGTTTACCTAATTTGATGTTACTGCCGATGAATTTAATATGGAACCCGCCCCTACATTATTAACGTTATAAAATTTGTAGGGGCGGGTTTAGCCGATAACCTTGATACATGATATTAATTTATCAAAACCCGCACCCCTTTCAACCTGATATTGGGCAATGAACTTGATAACTATCGGAAATGAGGGCGGGTTTATTTTATTTTGTGGAATTACCCATTAATACCCTGGATGGAACCCGCCCCTACGTCATTTCAGTTATCAGTTAACAGTTATCAGTTAACACCATTTCCTAATTTTCTGGTAAATTTCTTGGCGGAATTTCTCGACCTTGATAAAACTTTTTTTCTAATTTATTTAATCCTAACCAAAACATAACCCCTAGAGGTAAACTAAAAATCAATAAAGTCATACCAATGATGTTCAAATTATCCACAATTAACAGTAATAATAGGATAGTGATTAACATAACTGAAGTGGCAACTATTACCCCTACTTTAATTCGTTGTAAATTTCTTAAAGCAGTGCGACAACTACTACAATTTTTGGTATGGGAATGATATCTATCTAATAATATTTCTGAGTTAAGGGCAGGACTGAAAGTTGCATTAGGAAATAATTGAGCATTATATTTATTCACCCAAGAACGTAATTCAAATACAAATAAATCTGCTTTTGTCGGTAAATAAAAAGCTTTGGTAAAATTAGCACTACCACCCTTTGCTTCTAAATACCGTTCTTGATAATGTAAAAATATTTGGTCATCTTCCAATACTCCATTTTGCCCGATATGAGAATACCAACGAGGGCTTAATTTAATCAAAAATTTCGGCAATGGAGAAGAAAATTTAAAAGGAAAACGAGCAAATAAACGACATTCTCCCTTACGAATAGGTGTTGCATAAACAACAGTTAAAGTACGACCAAATTGTTTAGAAGTTAGGTCATGCCACATCATTCCAGGAGCAATAAAAGTAGTTTCTTGTCTGCCCAAAGTTCCTTTTCTCGGACCTTCTTCCCAGACTCCTTTAAAACCCCATTTTCCAGATTCGACTACTTCTAATTCTACAGGCGCAACATTAGCACGATTACCCACAGTACGATGATGAGTATAAGGAATATGACTAGAATCTAAAACATTTTCCATTAATGTTAAAGCATCATAAGGTAAATCTCGAAAAGTATTTAAACAAACCCAATCATCAGAATTTTCATCTAAAACATCAACTGTAGGAATAGGTGTTTCAGCAGCATTTTCTACTTTTCCTGCATAGACAAATAAAAGACCTTGACAAACTTTTGTAGGCAGAGATTTAACTTTTGCTCTTAATGATTTTTCTGCCTCTCCTCCGGCAATTTGTTGAGGAATAATTTCACAATTTCCTATGCCTGAAAAAGCCCAACCATGATAGGGGCATTCTAAACATCCAGCCTGATTAATTCTACCTTGAGAAAGAGGTGCTAAACGATGGGGACATTGGTCTGCAAATACTCGCCATTGACTTGTTTTTTCCTCCCACCAAATTACAATATCTCTTTCTAATAATGTAAATTTTGTAGGTTTAGTTTTATCTAAATCTTCTACATAATGAACTGGATACCAAACCTCTTGCCAATCAAAATATTCTGGATCAGTTCCACCTGCAATTAAAGGGATAACGTTAGTAATCATCATAATGTTAATTATTGTAGTTGAGCAATTACCAAAAAATACAAATCATACCCATCCTGACGGAATGCTCCGCAAAAATATCGCGCAGCAAAATGCTCCTCTCCAACAAAAAAACAAAAAAGCCAAAAGCAGAAGATAAATAAATATTTCTAACTTTTGGCTTTTGATTAAATATTCTGAGTAATTACAGCATATTCCAAATATCTGAAGTACAGATATTAAAAATGAAATGTTTGTAGGCATTTTGCCCGCGATAGGTGTATCTCATTAAAGTCGAATCTGCTG
Source organism: Trichodesmium sp. (assembly GCA_051439685.1). GTDB lineage: Bacteria > Cyanobacteriota > Cyanobacteriia > Cyanobacteriales > Microcoleaceae > Trichodesmium. The sequence goes on along the minus strand of JBFRWR010000366.1, from coordinate 10,094 downwards.
TATTTAGCCATAGAGACTAATTACTTCTTTTCAAATAATGAGTTAACACCTGATCGCCGATCGCCGATCGCTGAATCCTATCTATCTACAGAACCCATAATAATGTCAATACTGCCCAAAATAGCTACAAGATCAGCCACTTTTGCACCCTGCAAAATATGAGGAAAAATCTGTAAATTAACAAAGTCAGCAGCCCGAATTTTAAAACGCCAAGGGAAAATACTATTGTCACCAATAATATAAATGCCAATTTCTCCCTTACCACTTTCAATCCGAACATAATGTTCACCTTCAGGAATCTTAAAAGTAGGAGGAATTTTCTTACCTAAAAATTGGTAATCAAAATCATTCCACTCAGACTTCGGCCCCTCAGCCATCCGTTTTGCTTCCAGATTTTCATAAGGTCCACCAGGAAGTCCCTTCATTGCTTGACGAATAATCTTGACTGACTCCCGCATTTCTCGAATCCGCACCAGATACCGGGCCAAACAATCACCATCTTTTTCCCAGTGAACTTCCCAGTCAAAATCGTCGTAACATTCATAGTGGTCAACTTTCCGTAAATCCCACTTAACTCCAGAAGCTCGCAACATGGGACCAGAAAGCCCCCAGTTAATCGCCTCTTCCCGACTAATTACACCTAATCCCATGATCCGGCGACGGAAAATTGGGTTATTAGTAATTAAGCGTTCATACTCATCAACTTTTGGCAGAAAATAATCACAAAAGTCTTCGCATTTGTCCACCCAACCGTAAGGTAAATCAGCAGCTACTCCACCAATACGGAAATAGTTGTTGTTAACCATCCGATAACCTGTAGCAGCTTCCCACAAGTCATAAATCATTTCCCGTTCTCGGAAAATATAGAAGAAAGGAGTTTGGGCTCCCACATCTGCCAAGAATGGACCAAGCCACAATAGGTGATTAGCAATGCGGTTTAGTTCCAGCATAATTACCCGGATATAACTAGCTCTTTTCGGAACTTCGATATCGGCCAACTTTTCAGGAGCATTAACTGTAACTGCCTCGTTGAACATTCCCGCAGCATAATCCCAACGACTAACATAGGGCACAAACATTGTATTAGTGCGGTTTTCAGCAATCTTTTCCATGCCCCTGTGCAAATACCCAATCACAGGTTCACAGTCAACTACATCTTCTCCATCTAATGTGACAATTAACCGTAATACCCCGTGCATAGAGGGATGGTGCGGTCCCATGTTAATGACCATGGGTTCGGTTCTGGTCTGAATTTGGCTCATACTGACTATTCTCCTATGAGTGCTGTTTGATGTTTAGATACTTAATTTTGGCCTTAATTTTTTTAGGCTAAATTAGGCTAAATGTTATTATGTTTTTTGACCTAGACTTAAACAATTATAGAGAGACCAAGTTACTCCAACCAGGTACTATTAATTAAATACTCAACTTTTAACTTTTAATTTTTAATTTTTGAATTGATGAACCATGTACCAGTTTTAAGTAATGAGTTAATTTCTGGGTTAAACATCTGTCCAGGGGGTCTCTATTTAGATGCGACATTGGGATTTGGTGGCCACACTAAATTGATTTTAGCTGCTGCCCCAAATGTTAAAGTAGTAGGTATTGACCAGGATGAACAAGCGATCGCCTCTTGTCAAACTTTATTAAGTTCTGACAGTTCTAGGGTGGAGTTTTTCCATAGCAATTTTGCTGATTATCATCCTCAAAATATTAAATTTGATGGTATAATTGCAGATTTAGGTATAAATTCTGTACAGTTAGATACTCCAGAACGAGGTTTTAGTTTCCGCTATCCAGCTAAGTTAGATATGCGGATGAACCAACAACAGTCTCTGACAGCAGCAGAAATAATTAATCATTGGGAAGAGGTTAAGTTAGCAAATATTTTTTATACCTATGGGGAAGAGCGTTTATCTAGACGTATTGCTAGAAGAATAGTAGAACGTCGTCCCTTTGCCACAACAACCGAGTTAGCAGAGGCGATCGCTCACTGTGTACCACGAAAATACCGTTATGGTAGAATACATCCAGCTACTCGTGTTTTTCAAGCTCTAAGGATAGAAGTAAACCAGGAACTTTCTAGTCTAGAAACTTTCCTGAAAAAATCTCCTGATTGGCTCAAACCAGAGGGTAGAATTGGAATTATTAGTTTTCATAGTTTAGAGGATCGTTTGGTCAAACATGGTCTTAGAGATTCATCTATTTTAAAAGTTTTGACAAAAAAACCAATTCAACCTACTGATGATGAAGTAGGAATAAATCCACGGGCACGTTCTGCTAAACTGAGATTAGCCGAACGTTTGGGTTAATTGTATATCAGGGAATTTCTATAACAATCAATATAAAAACTAAGTTGCTAAATCATCTTTCTATCTCGAAAATACTCAAAGGGGAGTTCAGGTAGAACTCCTACCGTTGGTTTAATTGAAAACTTGTCAATAAAAGTAGAAGCTAGAATCTCCAGTTAATTTTCCCTTTAACGTCGAGAGAGTCAAAGGCCACCACAAATTTTTGGCAATCTCAATAGATGACCAAGAAATAATTAAACTTACAGCATATTTCGGAGTAATTATAAACACCTTTAAATCGTAAAATGCTTGTATCATAGGCATCTTGACTGTTGGGTGTGTACTTCATAACTCGCGTGCTGTCTTCATAAAAGTAATATCGGTGAAGATGACAATTTACTTTTATATCAGTAAAAAATATACTTAAATTTAGTTGATAATGACCAGAAAAAGCAATACCCCAATCGATCAAAATTTATGGCTATGGTAAAGCAAATAGATTTTATTATAAAATAGCCTAACGGCCAACATGATATGTGATATCTAAAAATTTGTCTGGGAGCTAAAATATAGCATGAGTCGGGGAGAAAGGAAACTAAAATTGATGGTCGTCGATGACGAGCCAGACAACCTAGATCTGTTGTATAGGACATTTCGGCGAGACTTCAAAGTATATAAAGCAGATAGCGCCTTCAGTGCCATGGAAGTTTTAGACACAGAAGGAGAAATGGCACTAATTATCTCTGACCAAAGAATGCCAGAAATGAATGGTACAGAGTTTTTAGGCAAAACCTTAGAAAAATTCCCAGATACAGTAAGAATTCTACTAACAGGCTACACAGATGTAGAAGATTTAGTAGAAGCAATTAATTCAGGTAAAGTATTTAAGTATATCACAAAACCCTGGAATCCTGAAGAATTGAAAGCAATAGTTCAACAAGCTTCGGAAACCTATAAAGTTGTAAAGCAACGGACTAATACTCTGACTCTTGCACTGCGACGAGAGTCAATTCTCAATGAGGTGATGAGTGCCATTAGAGAATCATTAGATTACTCTAGTATGTTATCCACAATAGTTGAGACAGTGGGACGAACTTTTACAGCAACAGCAGGTAAGCTATGGCCAGTAGAAGGCGATCGCCTAACTTCTCAGTCTTTTGATTATGAAAGTCCCGAAACTACAGAACATAATTTCCCCATTACTGAAGAACTATTGTTAGAAGTAAAAGAAAAGCGTCAAACCTACTTAGAAGAAAGTTCAGACAACAGCACTTGTAAATTAATAGTCCCTCTAATTTACCAACAAGAGTTACTCGCGATACTAGCAATTTATCAACAAAATACCACTAATTCTTGGTCTGCCGAAGATATCCAGCTCATAGAAAGTGTCTTAGAGCAAGGAGCCTTAGCATTATCTCAAGCCAAACTGTATCAACGGACTAGAGAGCTAGCTGAACAAATGCGTAATGAGCTAGAAGTAGCTCGTCAAATACAAACCAACCTATTACGCCAAAGTTGGCCAGAATTTGAGACTGTCAAAATACAAGCTTGTTGTTATCCCGCAAGAGAAGTAGGTGGAGATTTCTTTGAGGTTTACACCCATGCTCAAGGTGAAATTTGGTTAGCATTAGGAGACGTTTCTGGAAAAGGAGTACCTGCTGCCTTATTTATGGCAAGTGCTATTTCTGTAATGCGACGAGAGCTTTCTCAAGAAAGTCCTCCAGAACCCTACCAAGTCATGCAAAACCTCAACAGCAGTCTTTCAGACGATCTAATTAGTAATAATTGCTTCATTACAATGGTTTTGGCTCGTTATACACCGGAAACCGGATTATTAGCTTATGCTAACGCTGGCCATATATATCCGTTAGTCTGGTCTAGAAGTGCGCTAGTGGCTGGAAATAAGGGTTCTGAGGAAATGAAACCAAATTTTCTCAAAGATCGAGGTATTCCCCTAGGAATATTGCCAATCTGGAAAGGTAAAGCAGGTACAATCAACCTAGATTCAGGAGATGTATTCTTGCTGACAAGCGATGGTATAACTGAAGCTACAGTAGTTCAAGAAGCTACTGATAGTGGAGAATCAACTCGTGTAATGCTGCAACAAGAAGGTTTATGGCAACTACTACAACAACAGAAAAGCCAATTAAACCTAGATAACTTATTAGCTCCTATCCGAGCTGATAATTTAGTTCAGGAAGATGACCAAACTATACTCTCTCTGGAGGTTCTCTGAATTTATGAAAACCGAGCTTCAGGTGCCAAGTGATTTACGTTTTTTAACCATTGTTGAAAACTGGTTATTAAGTAGTTTAGAAGTAGAGTTAGGAGAACATATTGACTGGCCTCGTCAATCCAATCGTTTACGTTTGGTACTAGCCGAAGCTTATTCTAATGTAATTCGTCATGCTCATAAGGACAAGCCTAACTTACCAGTGCAAATACGCTTAGAAGTCAAAGAGCGTGATATTGCATTAGAAATTTGGGATTATGGTCAAGGTTATAACAAACAAAATTATGATCCACCCACTCCAGAAGCCAAACAAGAAAGTGGTTATGGATGGTTAATTATGAATAGATTAATGGATCGTGTAGACTATGGTTTACAAATAGATGGCAGAAATTGTCTAAAGTTGGAAGCTAGTTTACCAGAAAAAGTTCAATAAATATCTATTGATTATGTTTTTATCTGAATGATAGCAGTTCCCATACTTAGGAAATACGCTCATTCTTTTTTTCCTGAAGACAAAATCATCAAATAGTCAATTATCTGTAAAAAATATTTAATAGCAAATAATTTTAATGCCTACTTATCTCCATAGATATTTTTTAAGAGATTGAATGTATCAGGAAATATCAAAATGAGATAGGGAAAAGGGAATAGAATAGAGAGGAAGAAATACTCAACAACTATATTCTCAATTCTCACTGAAAAATCTAGGAATATATTGACCTAAAAGCTATCTATCTACGGGATTTCAATCCTTTGAATTATTAACACTTTGGGATTTTAGTAACTATTCTTTCTCTTAATACTTATTGTACAAATATTCTCTAAGAACCTATCATACATATTGCTAGTATAAATTGGAATTTATAGACTTTCCAGGCTAACTGTTAAAATTTACAGAAAAGTTACACAAAATAACAACATATTTGTACTAATTGTTGACTGTATAGCTATATAGCAATTTTTATAGTTGTGAAGTATGCACATTCGTTTTTGTCCTGGAAAGGGGAATAAAACAATAAAGATAACTGTACCTGAGTAATCTGGGAAATGCTATATAATTTCTTTTTATCAATAAGTGGTTATGCAAAAGTAATTACATATTTTATGATAAATCTCCAATCTTATCCATGTATTAATTATTTCTGCCTATTCCCTATTCCCTGTTACCTCTCTCAAACAGAAAATTCATCAAAGCAAAAATACTTATTTTAATAGACATCTCCGATAATAAAAAATCAAATCAATTATCCACTAGAAATAATCAATTCTTTATCCCTACTCCCTACTCCCTACTCCCTCTTGTGCAGAGAAGTCTAATAAATACTTGATTTGAAAACTACTTAATCATAAGTGTATTTTTTTTCAGGGATTAATTCCTAAAAATCTATGAAATTCTCGATCGCTAAAAGTCAAATCAAACATAAAGCCTTAGAAATAGGGTTTCATCAGATGGGAATAGCTTCAGCTAATGAATTAATTCCAGAAATAAATAGATTGCAGAGATGGTTGGACAAAGGTTATCAAGCAGACTTAAAATGGATGGCCAACCCCAAACGTCAAGATTTAAAAAAAGTGATGCCAGAAGTAGAGTCTGTTATTTGTGTGGCACTCAACTATTACACCCCACATCAACACTCTGAAAATACTACAATTGGCAAAATATCTCGCTATGGTTGGGGTAGAGATTATCACAAAGTCATGGAAAAAAAGTTGAAATCTCTGGCCAATTGGTTGCAAGAGCAAGAAAAGGAGATTTTAGTCCGTTATTATGTCGATACTGGCCCAGTTATGGAAAAAGCATTAGCGCAACGAGCTGGTTTAGGCTGGATCGGCAAAAATGGTAATCTGATTACTAGAGAATATGGTTCATGGGTATTTTTGGGAGAAATACTAACTAATCTAGAGCTAACAAGCGATCGCCCTCATACTGAACATTGTGGTACTTGTGTTCGTTGTCTTGAAGCTTGTCCAACTAATGCCATTGTCGAACCTTTTGTTGTTGATGCAAATCTTTGTATTGCTTATCATACAATTGAAAATAGAAATGCTGAACTACCGGAAAAGATTAAGGAAAATTTAAAAGGTTGGGTTGCAGGTTGTGATATTTGCCAAGATGTTTGTCCTTGGAATCAAAGATTTGCTCAAGAGACAAATATTTATGAGTTTCAACCCTACCCTGATAATTTAGCACCTCAGTTAACAGAACTAGCAAAGATATCGAAAGAAGATTGGAATAGGCAATTTCCGGCCTCCGCACTGCGTCGTATTAAGCCGGAAATGTTGCAACGAAATGCTCGTGCTAATCTTGAATAAATGGAAAAATTACAAATCTTACTCAATCAACTTATTGCTCTGAATTTGCTAAATATAGCTCAATCAAATAGCACAAATTCATAATAGAATTAAACAAAAATTAGTGATTATTATTTAATAATGATAAAAGTAGTTATTTTTGATTTTGATGGTACATTGGTTGATACTTTTGATCTGATTTTTGAGATCACAAATCGTTTATCAGGTGAATTTGGATATAAAGAAACTAAGAAAGAAGAAATTCCTCAAATTGAAAAATTAAGCCCACTGCAATTAATTAATCAGTCAGGTATATCTATTTTTAAAGTCCCGTTTTTGCTGAGAAAAATTAGAACAGAGTTTCACCAAGAAATTGAAAAAGTAAAGTTTTTTGCCGGGATGAAAGAAACCTTATTCTCTTTGAAAAATAAAGGTTATCAACTAGGGATTATTACTTCTAATGGTGAAGAGAATGTATCAACTATTTTGCAAAAATATGATTTGTTAATTTTTGATTTTATAGTTTCAGGAACAACACTTTTTGGGAAGCATAAAATTATCAGAAAATATTTGAAATCACAGAAAATTCAGCCAGAAGAAATAGTTTATGTTGGAGATGAAACTAGAGATATTAATTCTGCCAAAAAAGCAAAAGTTAAGGCTATAGCTGTGACTTGGGGATTTAATTCTAGAGATGCTTTATCTGAATATCAGCCAGATGCTTTGGTTGATAAGCCTGAAGAGCTAATTGAAGTAATTAATAACTTTTGAAATAATTACATAAGTATAGAAATTAGGAAGAGAATATGATAATTTTACTGTTATCTAAAATTCTAGATTAGAGCAGTTCAAGAATTAAGGTATAGCAATCAGGAATCAGATGTGAAAATTGAGATATTCCTTAAAAGTATGAAATATAGCATTGATCATACTTATAAAATACATTTTTTTCTTATTTTCTGTTCCCAGTTAAGCGTTCCCTTTTCCCTAAAACTTTCCAATATCTCAGAATTCAAATCATATTGCTATATATGAGTTTTATCTTTGTTCTCTGTTACCCCTAAAAATCTACAATATCTCACAGATAAAATAATATTACTATATCTAGTCATAAATAAAGTTGACTTGGAAAAGGAGGAGCTACGAGTCAAAAGTCAGGATTAAGAATAGCTTGAGTTACCCAATTATTGTAGGTTTAATTTTGCCTATCTACTAAACTAAAAATAAATACCACCATAATTTATAATGTTATCGGAAGTATGGGAGAACTATATATAGCAGACCACCTACTTATCAGGGATAATTAACACTCAGAAATATTTTTTTTCTATTCCCTATTTCTTGTTCCCCAAAACATAAATATCAGTATCTTATAACAGCCGAAAGTGTTGTATGTAGATAAATGTATATAGAATAAATTTCCGTATTTTATATTAAATTATATTTTTGGATAACTATCCAGTAAGATTGTAAAATATTGATAGTTAACCTTTAAATATTATGCCTAACTCATAATCTCGAAAATCTCAAAAATTAAGCCTTATAATTCAACTAATTATTGAGACTTACTCAGAGCTTCATCAATTATTAGCGAAATCAATTTTTCTCAAAAAATAGCAGGACAAAAAGCCAAAATGACAGACTTCTGGAACCAAATTTTAAACTTTGCAGAAACAACTACCTTTAGAGTGGGAAATCAACTATTAAAAGACTTTGGAAATGTCAAAGCAGACGAAAAAGCTGATGGTAGTTTAGTCACAAAATCTGATAAATGGGCAGATCGAGAAATTAGAGAAGCGATCGCTGATACTTTTCCCAGTCATGGAGTTTTAACAGAAGAAAGTCAACAGATATTTCCCGAACATGAATGGTGTTGGGTTATCGATCCATTAGATGCGACAACAAACTTTGCTAAAGGTGTACCAATTTGGGGGACATCTATCGGATTATTATATCGAGGTACTCCCATATTTGGTTATGTAAGTTTGCCACCATTACGTCAATCTTATTATGGTTTTTATTATCAAGAAAATCAAAATTATTTGCCTAATCCACCTATAACAAGAGCCTTTTTAAATCATCAACAAATTCAGCCAATTCAAGACAGAATTACTGGTAATCATTTATTTAATCTTTGTTCTAGAAGTACACAAATTTTACCCCAACTTTCCACAAAAATTAGAATGTTAGGAATGGCAAGTTATAACTTTTTACTTGTAGCTTGTGGTGCATCTATTGGCGGAGTTGAAGCTACACCTAGAATCTGGGATATTGCTGCATCTTGGGTAATCGCAAAAGCCGCAGGTGCAATTTGGATACCATTAGAGTCAGGAGATATTTTTCCTTTAAAAATTGGCAAAGATTATTTGAGTTATCCTTTTCCTACTTTGGTTGTTGGTAATCAAAAATTAGTGTCATATTTTTTGCCTTTAGTAGAACCTTTAAGAAGATAATATGTAAGCATTCAGCTATCAGCTATTAACCCATTGTTGAGGGAAGTAGGAATTATTATTGATACATTGAGAGAGAATTAAATGTTACTGTAAAAGCCAACTTCCTTGACTTCATAAATCTACTTAATAAAAAAGCTAAAAGCTGAATGCTGACGATAATATCTATAGCAATCCTATTTTATTCGTCGCCAAAATATTACTGCTTTTTAGGGAATAGGGAATAGGGAATAAGGAAGAGGGAACAGGTGGGAGTTTCAACTTTTTTATTTACTTTTTAATTACCCGCAACCTATGGGCGGATTGCTATAGTTCATTAATGGATAATGGATAATGGATAATGGATAATTGATAATTACCTCTCCCTAAAAGGGAGAGGATTGACGCTAATCAGGAAAATATTTATTTTTTTCCCCTGGAAAGGGGAGGCTTTAAACCTGAATTATCTAATTATTTAATTGTTGAATTATTAATTATTTGGGTAAAGAACATTATTTCAATTTATATTATATCCAGATGATTTATGTCTCCTCTGGATAATTACTCTCAAGTTTTGCTAACTCTTGCTGAAGTTTTTTTTCATAGACTTTTAGTTTAGCACTATCGTCCCCCAAAAGCTGTTGCACAATTTCAGCATATTCATCTGAATCTAAAGCTTTCTTTAATAATCATTATCTTTTTCAAGACTTACAAAAAATATCTAATTATTGCTCTGCTGATTAAATCTAAAAGTCTTTATCTGTAAAGGTTATAGTCTTTTTTCATCCAGAAAAAGTGCAACAATTCTTGCTCAAACTATCAAAAAGTCAGGATTTTAGGCAAACCAAG
>JBFRWR010000365.1:0-2540 GCA_051439685.1 Trichodesmium sp. | reverse complement strand
AATGCTTAGATAGTGATGTTTATTCGTGCCTACCTACTTAATCAACTAAATAAACCCGGTTTCTTAGTCATACTTTTGAATTTTGACTTTTGAATTTTGAATTGAACTTCTATTTAGCTTGAGAACCATTACTAGAACTAGCAAAAGCTCTCATTGCTAAATCTTGTGCTTGCTGTATTGCCGCTTGTAACTGAGTAGAAATATCGCTAATTTGTTCAGTTTGTCGCTCAATTGTTTCCTCCAAAGATTGAATCTTTAACTCATAACCATTCTTCATTCCTTCCCACTCTTTCGCAAATAAATCTGCTTTAACTTTTGCCTCCCGGTTTGCTTCTTGAATTGCTTCATCTTTAGCTTTAACATAAGCCTTTTTCAACTCTTCCTCAAAACCATTAACCTTCTCTCTGTTTTCTTCAAATTCAACTTGATTTTCCGCCAGATAACTTTCCCTTTCTTGCCATTGTTTTTCCTTTTGTTGACCTAAATCTCGTAATTCTCGTTCCATATTTCGTTTCATTTCTTGATAGTCATCCGTTTCAATTTTACGTTGACGTTCTAATTCATATTGATAATCAGAAACTTCTTGTTCCCGTTGTTTAACCAATAATTGATTTTCCTCTTCAACTGTTAATTCATACTCTTGTTGTTCCTTTTGCCAAGCCTTTCGCTTAGTCGTCATATCTTTTGTAATATGTTCTTGATGTTCGTTAAAATTATGTTCTAGGAATCCTAACTTTTCCTGATGTTCTTGAGTTAAAATATGCAGTGCATCAGCAACAATACGAATTTTTTGTAACTCTTGTAGATGTTGATTTTCTATTTCAATCCCAAGTTTTAATTCATCAAGTTTTGCCGATTCTTGGTGTAAATTTTCTAATAATTGATTCACAATACCACCAAAATCTAATTGTAAATCGGCTAAACCTTTAACAATACTATCAGTAGTATAAGTAGCAGCAGTTTCTAAGATTTGTTTACCTTTTTCTTTCTCTGCTTCTTCCTCCTTAGTTGCTACTTTTGATGTAATATTTTTGCGAGCAGATAAAATTTGCTCAAATGATTTCATTACTTGATTTTTGCTGTTTTCAGAAGTAGTAGTTGTCATTTTTTTTCCTCTATTAGTAATCTGAATTTAATTGCGACTTAACCTAGTGAACTGACACATCTAACTTTGTGGATTAGGGCGGGTTTGTATAAATCTTAGAGTAAACATAAAAATTCTAGCTAAAACCCGCCCCTACTATAGATAATTAATAATTATTTATTATTAATTAATTTTCCACCCTCCCTGCTTAACCTAATTTCCGAAGTTGTGTCAAAATAGCTTCATATTCTTGGGGAGTATTAATTTTTTTCTTAGCTGTTTCTGGAGCTAATGATTTGAGAATTTTCTGGCATTTTTCACAGCGATTACCTTTCCAACAGTAACAATCATCTACTAACTGTAAAAGAGTCGATTTTAAATGATAATTTTCTGTTAGTAATGCTTGGTAATTCTTGTGAATAGATTCAACAACTAAACCAATATGTTGTAAATCTTGACTGAAATTTTCCAAGTCATTAATAGTATCAGCTCGAATTTGATGTTTAACTTCTATTTTTTCTCGTAAATTGTCTTCCCACTGTTGCTTTTGTGGTGTTTTTGCACCGTGATGAATCGTGAATTTAGCGATTTTACTCATTTGTTTTGCTGTAAGTTTTCAGATGTTTTTTTATTAGCATTCAGCTATCAGCTCTGATACCAATTCACTTTAAATGTGAGATGATTTTATGAAATCAATTTGCTACCCAAGTTTCAAGTCTATCAAACTTACTTTTGACTTTTGAATTTTGAATTTTGAATTCCATTAGCTGATAGCTTAATGCTTACCAATTTATGAAGATAATGCAGTAGCTACAGGCTCATTTCCAGATGGTAAAGCTGTATCATTACTAGAACTTAAACTCAGCACTGAAGCATCAGAATTACTATTAGTATGAGCAGCCATCAAATTAGCAATTTCATGGGGAGATAAATTATCTAAACAAACCATTTTTCTGGTTCCTTCTAAGTCAATCATTCTTGATAGATTAGTTTCTTCAGAAAGCACCGCTGCTGCCTGATGAATAATTGACCAGTCTGTGCGTTCTTGCCAACGCCATTTTAAACTGTAATAATTGATAGGTTTTACCACACCATTTTCATCTGGTTTTTGCCCGCTATGTTTCACAAATTCAGGAATAAAAATTCCTGTTGCTGGTTCAACTCCGTTGGCTTGAACTGAGGCAATTAAACGATTAAAATCATTCAACGAACGACTTTTAATATATGTCACCATCAACACTCCTTGAGGTAATTCTCCCGACTCAGCTACAAACCAAAGTTGACCCCACAAAGTATTAGTTGTTTGACCTAAATTACCAAAAAATTTGCTAAATTTGAGGATTGTCATTGATACTTTAGAGCCGTAATCTGTGTCTCCAATTACCCATTGTCCTGACTGACAATTATTACGAACTGCTATGGGAATTTCTGGTACTAATAAGGCTTGTTTTGGTTT
>JBFRWR010000364.1:0-2913 GCA_051439685.1 Trichodesmium sp. | reverse complement strand
TGCTCACACCTATGTTTATTAGAAATCTCCAAAAATCCAATCGAATTATAGTACAAAAATAATCAATTATTCACCTAAAAATCAAGGTATAAAGCCTCTCTATTAAAAGAGACAAAGAATCATCTTATATCATGTTCGGTTGAATACTTATAAATAACTGTTGTGAGGAGTCAGGAGTCAGGAGTCAGGAGTCAGGAGAAAAGAAAGGAGGAAAGTAAAGATAATTTGAGTATTTCTTTGGTACTGTCGGTACTGTCAGTCTTTAAATTTTATTATAACTGATTATCCGAACATGATATTAATCAATCCTCTTTTTTATCAGAAGAGGTAATTATTAATTATTAATTATTAATTGTTGAACCCCTATTACCTCTCTATTGTACATAACGTCGCCGTCTTAAGCGACGTTCTTTTAAAACTACAACTTCTGCTTGATTTTCTTCTCTAGCAACTCGAACTAATAATCCAGCTAATAACAAACTACCAATCATGGAACTACCACCATAACTAAAGAGTGGCAATGGCAAACCAGTAGTTGGTAGTACCCCAGTAGCAACACCAATATTCAGTAAAGACTGCCCTACTAAAGCTGTCATTACTCCAATAGCTACAAGTTGATGTTCCATCAGACGCGCTCTGAAAGCAACCCTCAAAGCAATAATACTATACATAAAGAATAACAGCAGTAACAGCACAGAACCTACAAAACCAAATTCTTCAGCATAGACAGAAAATATGAAGTCACTATAGGGAATAGGCAGAAAATGTAATTTTTGCTGAGATAAACCGAAACCAGTTCCCCAAATATCTCCAGAAGCAATTGCTAGTAAACTTTGAACTAACTGATAACCATCACCCATTGCATCCGCCCAAGGATTTGTAAAAGAAAGAATTCTTCTCCTTTGATAATCATTGATACTGACACTAATGGTAGCTAAAAGAATTCCTGCTAAAGCAATACCCCCCAAGTAAAAATAAGGAAGTCCAGCAGCAAAAGCAATGAACCAGAGAATTATTCCACATAGAGCGGTAGTGCTAAGGTTTGGCTGTAGTAAAATAGAGCCTAGTATCAAAGAAAAAATAACTAACCAAGTTATTCTCGCTAACCAAGTTAGACGATTCCATTTGCTAAATAAATAAGCCGCTTGTAGCACTAGAAAAGGTTTCATTAATTCGGAAGGTTGAATAATTGCCGGACCTAAAGATATCCAGCGAGTTGCACCATTAATAGTAGTTCCTACTCCTGGAACCAAAGTCAGAAATAGTAGAGTGAGTATCAGAATTAGACCGATTTTAGCAGTTTTTAACATTACAGATAAGGGGGTATGAACTACCACATTGAATCCTACCATCCCTACTAAAGCCCATATTAACTGTCGTTTAAAGAAGTATAAACCGTCTCCATATTCTGTTGCGCCACTGGCGTAGGAAGCTGAAAATAAGACAACCAAACCGATACATAACCAGAGAAATGTTAACCATCGTAATAATCTAGCTTCTATCGCCCATGTTTTGACTTTTGGATCAAAAAAAGGAATTAGATAACGTAAATCCATATTAAGTACCTGTGCAAAATTTAATTTAATATTATTTAGAAAATAGGGAGTAGGGAGTAGGGAGTAGGGAGCAGGGAGGAAGAAAAAAATATACTTGACTTGTATAGTTTGATAAGTAGATCAAAAATAATTTGGGCGTTGCTAAACCAAGGAATTTATACTTCTTCAAACTCTAAAACTATAATTTCAATGGGCAAATATATCAAACTCCTCACATTTCCCAAACTTACCACACCAACTAATTCATCATTATATGTCTATAATTTTTTGATAAATGCGATCGCAACGTTTTGTTTCGACACCAGTTGTTAATTGATAACCATTACTTTCATATAATTTAACAGCTTCTTGTAAGACTGTTGCTGTTTCTATCCAGATTTCTTGAAATTTACGTTCAGCAATTCTGTTTTCTAATTCTTTTAATAAGAATTTGCCTAAACCTTGACCTCTAATTTCTGGTAATAAGTACATTTTTCTAATTTCGACTGCTTTATTACCTCGTTCAATTGGATAATATGCAGCAGTTCCTACTATTTTTTCTTGTTTTTCTATTACCCAAAATTCTCCTCCTATATTTTGATAGAATTTTTCTACTTCTAAGACATCTTTATCTGCTCCTTCAGGTTCCCAGTTTAGATTATATTCAGACAGAACATAACCAATAATATTTGCTGCTATTTTACGGTCATTTTGTTGCCAATTTCTAATTAAAAATTCACGATAGTATTTTTTCATTTTTACGGAATAGGGAATACAGTTATCAGTTATCAGTTATCAGTTACCAGTTATCAGTTACCAGTTATCAGTTATAGCAATCCTCCGCATATTCGTGGCAAAAATCTTACTGCTTTTTAGGGAACACTTAACTGAGAACAGGAAGGAGTTTCAACTTTTTTATTTACTTTTTAATTACCCGCAACATAAGCGTGGATTGCTATAAGTGCTTATGCAAAATTAATTACACATTTCTTATATATCTCCAATCTTATCTATAAATTATCAATTATTTCTCCCTATTCCCTCCATACCTATTCCCTCTCTCAACTAGGAAATTTATTTTGGACGACTACTTATCAGTTACCAGTTATCATATAGCAATTTTCAATTGTAATATTTGATTGTAGGGGTTTGGTCTCCAAATCCTATTTTTGTCTGGGTTTGGAAACCAAAACCCTACGTTTTTTCACAAATCATTTCATCTTGCTATAAATATATAGCGCTTTTGATTAATATAGAATACAGAGATTGTTGGTTAAAGGTAAAATAAACTTATACTGAGGGCAGAAGTTTTGTAGTTTACCTTTGTGAAAACTGCTAGAATTATTATGGCTATCTTCCTACTCAATATTAGGAATTA
>JBFRWR010000363.1:0-6890 GCA_051439685.1 Trichodesmium sp. | reverse complement strand
AAAATTGGTGGAGGAGCGTTGATAATGAAAATTTTTAAGTGGCAAAATGTCTTGGCTTTATTGGTAGCCTTAAATCAGATAATTATCCCAGAATTATTCAACATTCAGAAAATAAAACCAGCAATTGCCCAAACAACTTTAGAAGATATTCAAAATCATTTTGCTCAAGGTTGTCTTGAAAATTTATTAGACCGAAAAATAATATCTGGCGACTACGAAAGTCAAACATTTCGCCCTAATCAACCTGTAAATCGAGCAGAATTTGCAGCAATGGTGACTCAGGCTTTTCCTAATACAAAACTCGTGCGTGAGCCAATGAATTTTGTAGATGTTCCTCAAGCATATTGGGCGTATGATGCTATTCAAAAGTCTTATGAAATGGGTTTTCTCTCAGGATATATTGGCAAAACTTTTAATCCTACTCTCAAAATAAAAAGATGGCAGGTTTTAATCGCCTTAAGTAGTGGATTGAATTATCAAACAAGTGGCTCTGTAGAACAAAATTTAAACAGAATTTTTGATGATGCTGAGGCAATTCCTGAAGAGGCAAAAAAAGCCATAGCTGCTGCAACAGCAAATGGTATAGTTGTAAATTTTCCCAATGTTAAAAGACTGAATCCTGAACGAGAAGCGACTCGCTCAGATGTGGCAACTTTTCTCTGTCAAGCTATTGCTAATACTCAAAACAATAATGATACATTTGTTTCTCAAGTTCCCTCACAATATATTGCTAAAATTTCTATAGATGGCGAGTCTACAACTACAGCAACTCTGCCAGAAACAACTGTAGAAGAAAAGGAAGAAAATACAGAAATAACAGAATCTACAACCAGAAATAATAACTCAGAAATTACAGCCCCATCTTCTACAACTTCTACAGAAAATACAGAAACCACAGAATCACCAGGAATAGTAGAAAGATTTGGCAATGGTAATTTACAAGCAGAAATTATTTATGAACAAGCCAATAATACAGATTTAGTTAGTGATTTACGGCTGAAAATTATTAGAAGTGGAGAAATTGTTTTTAATGAACCAGTCCCAATTAAATCCTTGGCAGATGACTCAGAAATTGATAATACAACTACAGTATTAGCAGGTAGATTTGTCAAAGTTCAGTTACTAGATTTAGATGGGAATGGAGAATCAGAAGTATTAGTAGATTTAGTCACATTAAATAATAGTGATGTGCCATTGGATGGTGGTACTTATTCCTTGATTTATCGTTATCAACCAACACAAAATAACTATAAGATGCTCCGCCATTTTTGGGGAAATGTTAATTATAGACTGACAGATTTAGATCGAGATAATATTCCAGAATTTAAAAGTGTTGATAGTAGGTTCGCTAATGTATTTTCCAACACTAATGATTCAGCTTTACCAATTCAGATTTGGCAATATCGTCAAGGTAAAATGTCAGATGTAACTAGGGAATATCCAGTCCAAATAAATACTAATGCTTCAGAACTTTGGCTAGAATTTTATCGGCGTTCTAGTCAAAATCAGGATGTAAAAGGAGTCTTAGCTGCTTACTTAGCAAATAAATATTTGTTAGGTGAAAAAGAAGAGGGTTGGAAATTAATAGAAAAGGTATATCAAAATAGGGATCGGGAAAGATATTTTGCTAGTTTACGGGAATTTTTAGCAGACAATGGTTATAATACAAACCAAGGAACCAGAGCAAATGTAATTGTGCCTGAAAATTCAGTAACAGAAACTGAAGAAAATGTTTCCTTTTCCACTAATCAAAATTCATCTCAGGGAACAGTAACAGATACTGAAAATACAGAAAATTCTGCAACACAACCACTAGAAAATTCATCTCAAACAACAGTAAGAGAAACTGAAAATACAGAAACACGGATAAGAAGACCGCCAGAAAATTCATCCCAGACAACAGAAAGAGAAAATACAGAAACACGGATAAGAAGACCGCCAGAAAATTCATCTCAAGCAACAGTAAGAGAAACTGAAAATACAGAAAGACGAATAAGACGACCTCCAGCAAGTTCATCCCAGACAACAGCAGCAGAAACTACTAGCACAAACTCAGAAATAGAACAAGAACCAGATATTAATAACGAGCAAATGCTTGCACCCAGGTTAGTTCGTTCTTTGTCTAACCAACAACCAGATACTTCTTTCCCTGTAGTCATTAGTTTTGATGGTGAAATATTAGCCAGTAGTAGAGGAAAAGATATTTTAATCTGGAACTTGCAAACCGGGGAACTACTAAATACTTTATCCGAACATACAGCAAATGTGCGCTCAGTTGCAATTAGTCCAGACGGAAAAACCTTAGCAAGTGGGAGCGGGGATGGGAAAGTCAAATTATGGGATATTCCCACAGGAGAAATGTTAACCAGTTTTATTCACTCTGGGGTAGTAACTGCCGTAGGTTTCACTGCTGATGGTAGAGCAGTCGTCGGATGTAGTGCCGATCGCAACATAAAATTATGGGATATCTACACAGGGCAACTACTACATACAATGAATGGCACTCAACCTATTGCTTTCGGAGCTGATGGTTTAAGGATGGTGACAAGTGGAGGACCCAGATATATTCGCCTGTGGAATGTCGATCGAGGACAACTCTTGACAAATTTGCCTATACCCAATATAAATAATAATCCTGGGATACAGGCGATCGCCTTGAGTCAGGATGGACAAACTATTGCTCATGCGATGCGTGGAGAAAATCAAATATTAGTCTGGGATGTGGAAACCTGGAAAGTTCGTTATACTCTAGATAAACATTCTCAAGCAATTAAAGCGATCGCTATTAGTCCAGATAATAAAATAATTGCTAGTAGTAGTGAGGATGGTAAAATTAACTTGTGGGATATTAGCACCGGAAAACTTTTGAGAAGTATCAAAGGTTCTGGGGGAATTGTTTTTAGTCCTGATAGTCAGCAAATTGTAACTGTAGCAGAAGATAATACCATTCAACTTTGGCAAATTTACGGATCGGTGATTGAGCAATAATACTTGATGTGGGGTTTGGAGACCAAACCCCTACAATACTAAATTATACTGATACTACCGGATTTGATATCATCTATCGTCAAAAAGATTCGGGGCGAATTAATTGTCCATTTGGATCGTCGGTGAGAATTAGGATAAGTTGGGTTTAAACATATTTCATTCTCTAGTTTAGCTAGATGGAAGCTATGATTACGACCGATGATTATATGATAAGATATTAGGTTAAAGTTTTGAATTTTTTCGAGCTTATTCTGCTAAAAATATAGAAAAAATTCTTGATTTGCTTTCTATCAAAAATTACTTACAAAAAACAAAAAAATTACAATGTCTGTATCTTTACCCCAAGGTTTCCCTCAACCAACTGAACCTAACCTTATCGAAGTCAAAGAATATCCCCAATATCGTGGTGTCACCTACAAACATACAGGTGATTCCAGAATCGCCACCAGAGTTGCATTTGACCCTCTATATCAACACATTAGCACTAATCAAATTGCCATGACAACACCTGTAGAAGCACGTTATGTCATAGAGGAAGAAGAAACAGAAGTATCTTTTCTATATTCGACTCCTGAAATTATTCCTCAAAATATTGATTCTCAAGTGATGGTCAGAGATACTGCACCGATGACAGTTGTGAGTATTGGAGTCCAGGGTGCTTACAGTTGGGCAAGTTATGAACAAAATCTACAAAAGCTCAAAAATTGGTTGAGTCAGCATCCAGAATATGAAGTTGTCAGTTCACCGAGAAGATTGTTGTATAACTCACCTATGACACCAGAAGATTTAAAAAGAAGTGAGGTGCAGATTGCAATTAGATTAAAGGAATAGTTAGTTGTAAATTAGTTGGGAGTCTAATTTTCAAAGATTCCTCTAACAAATATTTGGAGTGTTGTCAGGAACTGGGTTTATGTTAGCTGAACTTTTAATTTTTTTACAGTGAAAATGGTTTCAAACCTAGTATTCGCAAGGGAAATACCTTACAAGACTAAAAATAGCTAAAACCTAGATATATCAATAAAAAAAACAATTCAAGGTAAAGGTATTACTGTATAAGGCTTTGAGTTTATTTTTAACTTACTTTTTTCAAAATTCCAGCTAGGCAAATGTCATTATGGTACAAAATATGATATCAACCCGGTTTCTCTGCTCTAGTGCGGGCATCTTGCCCGCTCAATGTGTAGTAAAGGGAACCGGGAATTGCTTTAATATCAAGTCCGGGAATTAGTGTAATTATTCAGTAATAATATCAATTTATTAAAACTTTCAAATAGTCATATCAAATCTGGTTATTTTGTTAAAAATATCTAAAGTTTTTTAGACAAAAGACTACTAAGAGTTAGAAAAGTTATATTTACGACAAAACGAGGCAAAATTTATGGTAGGTACTACAATACCAGAACAAAAAGCAAAAATAGGCCCAACTAAACTCTTAATTAACAACGAGTGGGTAGAAAGTGCCTCTGGCAAACGTTTTGAAACAATTAACCCTGCAACAGGAGAAGTTATTTGTGACGTTGCGGAAGCAGATGCACCTGATGTAGACAAAGCCGTAATAGCAGCTCGCAAAGCATTTACCAGTGGTGACTGGCCAAAAATGTCCGCTACCAAACGAGGCGAACTTCTATACAAGTTAGCAGACTTGATGGAACAAAATATAGAAGATTTGGCAAGACTGGAAACCCTAGATAATGGTAAGCCACTCAATGACTCTCTCAATGCAGACTTGCGCTTATCCATTGCCTGTTATCGCTATTATGCAGGATGGGCGGACAAAGTTCAAGGCAAAACTATCCCTATCAATGGCTCCTACTTCTGCTACACCCGCCACGAACCAGTAGGAGTTGTTGGTCAAATCATTCCTTGGAACTTCCCTCTATTAATGCAAGCTTGGAAACTTGCTCCAGCACTGGCAATGGGCAATACATTAGTAATGAAAACTGCCGAACAAACACCATTGTCAGCTTTTCGGGTGGGAGAGTTAGCGGTGGAAGCTGGTTTTCCTCCTGGTGTAATCAATATTTTATCTGGTTATGGTCCAACTGCTGGTGCTGCCATTTCCCACCATAACGATATTGATAAAGTTGCTTTCACTGGTTCCACAGAAGTAGGTCATTTAATCATGGAAGCTGCTGCCAAAAGTAACTTAAAGCGGGTGACTTTAGAACTTGGTGGCAAGAGTCCGAATATAGTCTTTGCAGATGCGGATATGGATGCGGCTATTGAAGGAGCGCATTTTGGTTTATTCTTTAACCAAGGTCAGTGTTGCAATGCAGGTTCTCGTTTATTTGTAGAAGAGAAATGTTATGACGAGTTTGTTGCCAAAAGTGTAGAGCGGGCAAAACGTCGGATGGTAGGCGACCCATTTGCCACTAGAACTGAACAGGGACCCCAGGTAGATGAAGAACAGTTTAATAAAGTGATGAGCTATATTGAGTCTGGTCAACAGGATGGTGCCCAGATGTTATGTGGTGGGGCAAGAGTTGGCGATCGCGGTTATTTTATTGCACCCACTGTATTTGCTGACGTGCAAGATGAGATGAAAATTGCCCGAGAAGAGATTTTTGGTCCGGTGATGAGCATCATTAAGTTTAAGGATATTGATGAACTGGTGCGAAGGGCGAATGATACCATCTATGGTTTAGCTGCGGGAGTGTGGACGCGAGATATTGGAAAAGCTCATGCTGTAGCTCATGCTGTTCGTGCTGGTACAGTTTGGATAAATTGTTATCATGTGTTTGATGCTGCTGCACCGTTTGGTGGTTTTAAACAGTCTGGTATTGGTCGAGAGTTGGGAGAGTATGGTTTACAGCAGTATACAGAGACTAAGACTGTGACTGTGAAGATGTAGTGGGCAATTAATTAATTAGTTCTACTAAACTACTCCAAAAAAAAGTAGGGGCATTCCATGGAACGTCCCTACTTGGTTTTAGTTGTGATGATGTAGTTGATAAATTTGAAAAGCGTTGTAAGTAATCAAAATCATAGTTAATAAATTGCGAGATTTAATTATAGATAGACGAGTCGTTTTACTGGAAGTAATTCGTCTGTTTGAATTTATGCTCATAAATGAGGAGGGTGATAAAATTAATGATCTACAGTTTTAGATATACCTCATCTTTATGAGAAATGCTATATTAAATAGCAATCTCAAATTATTTATAAATGCACCATGATTACTTTAGCCAAATGGTCAATACAAGACTATCATCAGATGATTTCTGCGGGTATTCTGAGCGATCGCCATGTAGAATTATTAGAAGGAGAAATTATTGAAATATCGCCAGAAAAATCCTTGCATCGGAAAATCACTGATTCTATTGCTGAATATTTGCGAGAAAAGTTTCGAGATATGGCAAAAATCTATGAAGCACATCCAGTTACTCTTCCTAATTCAGAACCGGAACCAGATATTGCTGTTGTGAAAATGCCAGCATCTTTATTTATATGATTCTCGTCATCCCTATCCTGAAGAAATTTATTTGTTAATAGAAGTTTCTGATACAACTTTAGAAAAAGATTTAGAAAAAAAACGGTTTATTTATGCCCGTGCTGGGATTTTAGAATATTGGGTTGTAGATGTCAAAAATGAACAACTTATTGTATTTAAAGAACCATCAAAAGATGATTATCAAGTGGAAAAAAACTACAGTCAAGGAAATATTTTTACACTTGTTTTTCCTGAGATTGAAATATTAGTAGAAAAGTTATTAAAATAGGGATTAAATATAACAGTGCTTGCCGTTATTATGAGGTGCAGTTATCGCGGGAAAGATGTATGAGATGCAGTTATCGCGGGCAAGATGTATGAGGTGCAGTTATCGCGGGCACGAGGTATGAGGTGCAGTTATCGCGGGCACGATGTATGAGGTGAAGGTGGCGCGGGCACGATGTGTGTGGTG
>JBFRWR010000362.1:0-6114 GCA_051439685.1 Trichodesmium sp. | reverse complement strand
AACCATTTTTCTTCTGGTAAATCTTGATTAATTAACATCAAATATTCTCGATAGCGTAGCTCCTCCGCAGGAGGCAACTCTTGAGAGTTATGATAAGTTGCACCGTCCCAAAATATTGCCAATCTTTTTCCTGGCCTTTGCTCTTGTAAATATTTCACAAATTCAATAGTATTTTCAGTATTTCCACTCTTATATTCTTGCACAATAAATTCCTTAGTTTGATAATCTAATGCTCCATAATAAGTTTGTCTTTCTTTTTCATTTTTAATCGGAATTTCTATTCTTTTATCTGTTCTTCCCCAAGTATAGCTTAAGAGATCGCCCCATAATAGATGACATTCCTCAACCATAAACACTACAAGATTTTCAGCTTCTATTTCTGGTTGCCATTTAGTCAATAATTCCTCTATTTCTTTTTTTTTTATTTTACTAATTCATCATTTTTAGCAGGATTATTTTTTTGAGTTTTTTTCCAAGTTATTACCGCTTCTTTGAGTAAATTATAATAACTTTGATTAGACTCAAAAACTACATCATATTGCTTCTTTAAATGTTTTTGTAAATCTGATGATTTTAGGTGATTTTGTGCCCTTAACCACTCAATTACTTGCTCTTTTTCTCCGGTCTTTAAGTAACCTTGTGTTCCAATACAATTGAACCCTTAAACTTTCTACGCCATGAAACAGTGCAAGGTTTTTCCATTCACTAATAAAACTGTGAGAAACATTTAATAATTCTTTAACTTCATGGTAGGATTTTCCCGATAAAATCATTTTGACTGCCAAGGCTCTTTTTATTTCTTTGGATTCTTTTGTTTGATTAATAAAATCATCTAGTTCATCTATAATATTCATTTTTTGTCTTTTGATAGAAAATGTTATTCTTACTATTATATCTGTTGCGACCTATGCGCGGATTGCTATATTAGCATTAATAATTAATCTTTCTTGTATTAAGGCTAAAAATATATATAAATTCCCCAAAAGCATAAGCTATGAAATTCTCTTATTTTAAGGAATAGAAAGGAATATCAAAGAAAAAAAACTTGATCTCAGTCAATTGGGAGACGCTAGATTTGCAGTTCATAACAAAAGTCTGTAGATTTATCTTTCGAGATTTAAAAATCAGATATCAATCCTCAATATTGCCTGATAAACTGATTTTAGATAAACCCGATAAATAACTGCTAAATACTTATGTAATCAATTTATGTTAAATTAAAAATTCATCAATCTTGAGTAACTTTCACTAATCAACATAATTAAAATAAATATAATTCAACCTTGAACAGTCAATACCTGAGTTTTGTCATTCCAATTTATAACGAAGCAGCTACAATCAAACCCTTGTTTGAGCGAATTTTAGACATAATGAATTTAGTAGAAATTAATAACTATGAAATAATTTTTGTTGATGATGGCAGTAATGATACTTCTTGGATAGAGATTAATGAATTAATCAAAAAACATCCCAATAAAATCAAAGGAATTAGATTAAGAAGAAACTTTGGAAAATCTTCCGCTCTATCTGCTGGGTTTAAAAAATCTACAGGAAATATTATCTTTACTTTAGACGCAGACTTACAAGATGATCCGGCGGAAATACCTAAATTTTTGGAGAAGTTAGAGTCAGGATATGACTTAGTTTCTGGATGGCGAAAACATCGTAACGACCCTCTTTCTAAAACATTACCGTCAAAACTATTTAATGCAGTTACATCAATTTTAACAGGAGTAAAATTACATGATTTTAACTGTGGTTTCAAAGCTTATAAAAAAGAAGTATTAGACTGTATAAAAGTCTATGGAGAATTACATCGTTATATTCCCGTATTAGCTCATAGTTTAGGATTTAAAATTACTGAAGTAACTGTCAGACATCATCGACGTAAACAAGGAAAATCGAAATATGGTTTAGAACGTTATACCCGTGGCTTTATTGATTTATTAACTGTTTTAGCAACTACTCATTATTTACATAAACCAGGGCATTTATTTGGAAGTTTAGGATTATTTTTTGGTGCGATAGGAATGACATCTTTAGGTTATTTAATTGTACTTTGGTTTATGGAAATTCGACCTATAGGTACTCGCCCTTTATTTTTATTAGGCATCTTATGTATCATTTTATCTGTACAGTTAATATCTTTAGGAATTTTGGCAGAGTTAATTACTAAAAATGTAGATAATGATTATCTGGATCAACAGATTTGTGCAGTAGTCGAAGAGAGAAAAGAAAATGTTTAGGTTTCGACCTATAGGTATTCGCCCTTTATTTTGATTAGGCATCTTAGAGGCTATTTGTAAAATAATTATTACCAGAGCATACAAGTGACTAAAATCTAAAAGCAGTAATACTTCAAGGGATTGAAAGAAGGTAGATAGAGAAGCATGCAGTACATATATTCCTAGATTTTTCAGCGACAAATATTTGTCTTGATTTCTTCAGACCTCCATACCTCCATACCTCCATACCTCTCTCCTTTTTATATTTCCTGATACATTCAATCTCTAAAAGACTGTTTGTAAAGTAAGTATAGCAATCATAAATGATTTGTGAGAATTTTTATAATAACTAAGATTTAGGAAAAACCTTAAAAATTATGACTCCTAACTCCTGAGTCCTGACTCCGAACTACCACAAAAATATTGCAATTGAAAGAGGATTGCTATATTAAGAGAACGAATAGTTACCAAAATCCCAAATTAGTTAATACTTCAAAGAATTGAAATCCAGTAGATAGAGAGATATTAGATAAATATATTCCTATATTTTTAAGTGATAAATAGTTGTGTTGATTTCTTACTCCCTATTCCCTATTCCCTCTCTCCTTTTTATATTTCCTGGTACATTCAATCTCTAAGAGATTTACAACAAAAATCAATTTTTCTGAATATAATCTATGAATAAGATAACACGGAGGTATTTTCTATCAGTTGGGTAACTAATGTAATTCTAATTTTTTCTCTTGAGGAAATATTCGATGAAATGTTAAACAGGCAATAAATACTAAATGAAAATAAAAAAATGGGGAAAGTATTAGATGAAAATTTAAAAGAAAATTTGAAAAAGATTACAATTTAAACCACACTAATTTATATTAACTCTTGGCTGAAAAAGAATGATAAAGGAACCCTCGATAATCTGTCAGATTATGTAATTAGTGGAGAAAAAGCATAGGAGCTTGTGTTTATGGTGGAGCATTTAACTTTTTAGATATAGATAATTTTATAGAAGTTGTTAAACCACAGAATTGGCGAGCAAAAAAGGATGTTCAACTGCTTATCCAAGATCAAGAAGATAGTTGTTTCACTATGTATAAGCTAACAGATGATTAGTTAGGGCTTGCTGAATAAATATCACTTGCTTATCGGGTAAAAATTTGAGGGATGATTTGTCTGAAAAAAGTATCAGTTGTTTGCTACTGGTAGCTCAAAAAGTTAAAGTTTTTAGCAGACAAAAGGGGGAAAATTGAGGAATAATTATTCTGATTATATTCCCTCAAATCTACTATTTCTCCTGACTACTGGCTAATAGAAACAGCAAAAGACTTTTGAGCGCAAACCCTAGTTAAATCTAAAAGTTGTAGAGTAAATAATAGCTGACAAGACTACCTTTAAAAAGAGATTGACTCTCAGTTTTAAGTAATACTTTCAGAGCAAAACAAGAAAAATATCAATTACTACCCAACAAATTTTTTACCTACTGTTTTTCTGTCGCTGATAAATAAGTTATTGTTTACGTTTTAATCTTTTAGTTTAAAATCTTTTAAGTTTGTCAGGACTTGATGACAAAAAAACAGAAAATTTCTCCAATGCAGTTAACGAGATTTCAATATTTTTAGCTCTTGCTCTCAATTTTAATATGTTATACACTTAAGTATAATCCATAGGATATTTATTGCTTAAAGTAATTTTGAAGCTGCAAATACCTATCATTTCGTTATTTTTCGAGGCAAATACTCTAAATTTTTCTGGGATGAATGACTAATTTTTTCCTCCTGATTTTTTGGCTGATTGACTGATTGGCAATTTTGTGATATTTAGAAAAATACAAACATAGCCAATTTTTATTTGTAGCTTAAATTTGACTAAGCGCAAACCCAACACATATCAATTACCACCCAATAAATTTTTTATCCACTGCTTTTCCACCTCTGACAAAATATTTGGGGGGATAGCATTTTGAGTCAGTAGGTTGGTGAACCATATATCTATTTATATTTAATTTAAAACAAACTTAACTTTGGGGCAAGAATTTCCAGGCCAAGTTTTGATATAAGGAAAGTATCTAGAATTTGATATAAAAATATGAAACTAGAAATACTCCAACAGGATGCCTCTACTATCCGCACAGAAAGAATTACTCGCTCCCTCCAAGCATTAACAAAAATATGGTCAGAAGCGATCGCCTTAGAACAAAAGGAAGCTGAAAGCCTAGAAAAAATCTATCCTGCCAAACGCTCAAGTGTCCAAAACCTAATTCATTATCTAGCAGTACGTCGCCATGATATCCGAGACCTACAATATGACCTTAGCATCTTGGGGCTAAGTTCTCTTGGTCGGATGGAAGCCCATGTCATGGCATCCCTTCAAGCAGTTTTAGAAGCACTCTATAAAATAGATAATCGTCCCATTCCAGAAGAAATACAAGCAGAATTATCCATAACCCACGAATTAGGAAATGCAATTCTGGCACAAAATACCCTGGAGATATTAGGTCCTAAACCAGAACTGAGAAATGCTCGGATTATGGTGACAATGCCCAGTGAAGCTGCTGAAGACCCTCAGATAATTCACAAATTATTAGCTAAAGATATGGATATCATGCGCGTTAACTGCGCCCATGACAATCGGGAAGCATGGACAAAAATGATCGATAATTTGCGCCAAGCAGAAACAGAGCTAGGGAAATCCTGTCGCATTTCCTTCGACTTAGCAGGTCCAAAATTAAGAACTGGTAAAATTGAAGGTAAACATTTTTCCCTTTCCCAGGGGGATACTTTGGTAGTGAAACAGGGCGACATTATTGGTAAGCCTGCAAGCAAAAATACACCTGCAATAGTAGGATGTGATGTGCCAGAAGTTTTCCGAGATGTAAAAGTGGGAGAAAGAATATTTTTTGATGATGGTGTTATTGCGGGAGTCATTTGTAATGTAGAAACTGAGGAATTTCAGGTAGAAATTACTTTAGCCAGAGACGGGAAAGCCAAACTCAAGAGTGAAAAAGGGATTAACTTGCCAGATACAAACCTTAAACTGCCAGCATTAACAAAAAAAGATTTACAAGATTTAGAATTTGTTGCCCAAAATGGTGATATGGTAGCAATTTCATTTGTACAACATCCTGCTGATATTGAGCAGTTAATTAAAGAGTTAGAAAAACTCAATGGTGGGCAGTTAGGAATTATTCTAAAAATTGAGAATCAAAAAGCTTTTAACCAACTGCCAAGATTATTGTTGACTGCTTTATCCCATCGACAAATAGCAGTGATGGTAGCGCGGGGTGACTTGGGTGTAGAAGTTGGGTTTGAACGTTTGTCAGAAGTGCAGGAGGAAATATTGTGGTTATGCGAAGCTGCTCATGTACCTGTTATTTGGGCGACTCAGGTATTAGAGTCATTGGCAAAAAATGGTATGGCTTCTCGCGCAGAGGTTACGGATGCAGCAATGGGTAGTCGCGCAGAATGTGTGATGTTGAATAAGGGGCCTTACATTGATAAGGCGATGCAATTTTTGTGTGATGTATTGCAGCGGATGCAGGCGCATCATCAGAAGAAAACAGTAATGTTACGGCAGTTGAATGTTTCTCAGTTTTGAAGAAGAGAAAAGGGAATAGAGAATAAGAAATATACAAATAATTTTGCCGATCTAATTAGGGCTTGCTGATTAAATATCAAAGTATTAACGGGTAAAGGTTTGAACAATTTTAGGTCTGGAAAAAGTACCTGCTTTTTGGTTGATCTTGCCGAAAAAGTGAGCATTTTGGGTAGATTATAGCAGAAAAACCACTCTTACTATTCTTCCTCCTACCTCCTCTATAATTCCTATTCCTCCTGACTCCTGACTCCTGACTCCTGACTCCTACCCTCACCCATAAGACTTTTTCAGCAAA
>JBFRWR010000361.1:0-17702 GCA_051439685.1 Trichodesmium sp. | reverse complement strand
TCTTGTGGTTTTGGAGTAATTTCCAAGCTCAAAAAAATCAATCATCCGCTAATAAAAACAATTCAACTTATACATTTCGTGAGTGTATTTGGTTATTAGCTGGCGGTTTTACTTTTGCTCCTAGTTTAGTTCTTTGGGCATGGTCTTTAACCCAAACTAATGTAGCGAATTCAACTATACTTCATAATATGATTCCCATCTTTACTGCTCTGGGAGGATGGATGTTTTTAAGTCTTCGTTTTGACCGTAGATTTTTAATAGGAATGGGAATAGCTATAGTAGGAGCAATTGCCATTGGAGCAGATGATATACAAGTAGATTTACAACATTTTGCTGGCGACTTAGCAGCATTTTCATCTGCAATTTTATTTGGTGCTTACTACTTATTAATTGAACAACTTCGCTCGAAGTTTTCTGCAACAACTATATTATTATGGACTTGTATAGGTGGTAGTTTATTTACTCTTCCTATTGCTTTATTGACGGAAGATCATATTTTACCTTTTTCTTGGGAGGGATGGTTATCAATTATTGGTTTAGCAGTAATTGCCCAAGTTTTAGGTCATGGATTTGTTACTTATAGTCTCAAAACTTTCTCTTCTGGTTTTGTTGCTTTATGCTTTTTATTGGAACCTGTAATTACTGCTTTAATTGCTTGGGGATTATTCTCAGAACAACTTACTATAATTAGTTGGTTAGGATTTTCTATTGTGTTGTTAGGATTATATTTAGCTCAATCAAGTCCTTCAATTCAGAAAGCTATTCAATAATTGATAATTGATAATGGATAATTGATAATTACCTCTCCCTAAAAGCTATCCCTAATAAGGAACTCCTGAAACCCTTGTAGGAGTGTGGGGAGGGTGGGAAGAGAGGGAAGAGTGGGGAGTAATAATCTTGTTGACAATCCGCAAAAAAGTGTCTAATTAAATACACTTTTCTCCGCAAAAAGCCGACATCAGACTTACACATAACTTCTATTTTTTGTCAAATTTTATGTTAAGAAAGATGTTTATAAAGCATAGCCCTAAAAGGAACAGGATTGAATAAAAGGAAAATAAATTCATTGTTTCTCCACGGCGAGTGAGAGGCTTTAAACCTTAATTATTTGGTAATTAAAGAAGCGGTCAGCAGTCAGCTATTAGCTATCAGCTTTTCACAGTATTTAATAGGTGATTAAAACCCTTGTTAACACGCACCACTATATTTAAAAAATTAGTGGAATGAGGAACTTAAACTATTGGATTTTTAGCTGGTAACGTAGTTACGACCCAGGAGGCTAGCTAAATACTTTTTGTCGATGATTCTATCAGGAAAAGCTAATAGTTAGTCAACAAATATCTAGGGAAAAATAATGTAGGGACGTTCCATGGAACGTCCCTAAAAGTTTGGATAATAAGTTGATTTATTTGGTATTTTTGGAGATTTTATAGTACAGGAATAATTCATAAATCAATAGTTTGTGAGTAAAGCATTCAGCTATTAGCTATCAACTATTTATTTGGAGGAAGAGATTGAAGCAATTGAGAAATTTATAGAGAATTAAAAGTGACTGTCAAAGGAATTTTCTTTAACCTTAGAAGTAATTACTCTATATTGATTATGATTCTGTTTGTGCAGGGTTTGGTAGTAAAGGAAAAGCTAACTGCACTTAAATAATAGACAATAGCTGAATAATTACATTTGTGATTTTAACTAACTAAATTAATCCCGCTATTAAATAAATCTTCAATAGTTACTTGATCTCTGAGAATAACTCCTAGTTCATCTCTATATGTTAAATTAGGATCTGCTCTAAATGATAAAAAGTTAAAGCTGGTTACTATGGCAAATTTATCATCACAAATAATTTGTTTACGATGACTATTTTCAGTTTTTTCAAATTGGAAATTTTTCTTGTAATTTGCCTGTAAATTTTCTAATTGTTCAATACACCAATGGTCATTTTGAAATTTTGAACCTTTAATTCCATAGATTATATAAACTTTGACTTTTCGTTTCAGGGCAGTTTCTAAAGTTGATAAAAATTCTTTATTAACTACATTTGCTTTAATCCAAGGTGAAATTATCATTAATCTATTTTTTGCTTCTTTTAAAGCTTTCAGTAAATATTCACGAATTTGATAAGTGTGAATTACTTCTGAGATTCTAGTTTGATTTTGTACTTGCTTAAGTTCTTTCTGAAGCTTTTGTTTTTCTTGTTTGAGTGAATTATTTTTAGTTTCCATAAAATTATCTGGGTCATCAAAAGAATTAATTTTTGTAGTTAGCTTTTCTACAGTTTGAACATCATCATCTTTAATCCTAAAAATAACATCATTACCTACATTACCTAAATTTTCTGCTAGTTGCTCTTGTTCCATTTGTTGAAAAATTGGTTCCAGTATTTTTTTCCCTTCAGCATACAATTCTTCTATAGTATTTCGATATTCTACTTGAATAGAACCTCTAGAAAAAATCTCATATTCAATTTCGCGATCGCCAGGATTACTTTTATATAAAACTAATAAAATTTCGTGCCATTGAGGATATATTTTTTCTATGTTATTAACTTGTACTAATTCTATAGAGTCAGGATTATTCAGATTAGAATTTTGTAAAAGTTTTTCAATATCTGGATAGTAATCAACTAAATCTTCTATATGACCTTTCCTTGGTTTTTTGATGATTTTATTTATGGCACTATTTTTATGAATTTTACTATCAAAAGTTTTCAGAGAGAAAGAGTTGATCAGTTTTCCATTTAGAGCGTCTAAATAAAACGTATGAGTTTGAGAAATAGGAGCTAAAACTGTTTGTTGTTCTAAAACATTCAAACCTGCTGCTGTTAACTTTAAATTTTCTTCTTTTTTGACTAAATCTCTAGAAATTAATTCTGATAATACCTTTTCTATTTGAGAACTTTCCATACCAAGAAAACTGGAAATTTCTTGTATTTTTACCAACCCGTTAGTAATACATTTCAGCACAAATTCTTCTAGCAATTGTAATTCTCTATTCGCCAAATAAGTTAAATCAAGACGCAAGACATAGAAAGGATAACCAACTGGTTTATAATCAAGCACTATTGCTTCAGGAAGTGAATGATATTTTCTAATCTTAGTTTCAAAGTCTTTAATTTCGTTGTATTTAATTTCGTTATCCATCATTAAGCTCCTCATTTTTCGGAATTTTGCCAATTTTTTCTCTGTGAAAATTTGAGAGACTAAAGCTTCTCAAAAGTTCGTTGCCATAATTTGGTTAATCGCTGCATTTTTGAGAATTTTGCCAATTCTTTCTCTGTGAAAATTTGAGAGACTAATCCTCTCTAGAGTTCGTTGTCAGAATTTAGTTAATATCTGTATTTTTGAGAATTTTGCCGAATTTTTACCTGTCGGGGTTTGCTTTGCCAACTCCTCTCAAAGTTTCGTTGCAATAATTTGGTTAATAACTGCATTTTTCCGAATTTTCCGAATTTTTATCTGTCGGGTTATGGTTTGCCAACCTCTCTCAAAGGTTCGTTGCGGGAAATTTATTAATCACTCCTTTTTTCGACTTTTTCTAAATTTTCATCTGTCGGGGTTTAGTCTAGCAACCTCTCTCAAAAGTTCGTTGCGAAAAATTTATTAATAGCTACATTTTTCTGACTTTTTCTAAATTTTCACCTGTCGAGTTATGGTTTGCCAATTCCTCTCAAAGTTTCGTTGCGAAAAATTTATTAATAGCTACATTTTTCTGACTTTTTCTAAATTTTCACCAGTCGGGGTTTAGTCTAGCAACTTATCTCAAAGGTTCGTTGCGACAAATTTATTAATAGCTACAATTTTCCGAATTTTTCTAAATTTTCATCTGTCGAGTTATGGTTTGCCAACCTCTCTCAAAGGTTCGTTGCGAAAAATTTATTAATAGCTACATTTTTCCGAATTTTTCTAAATTTTTATCTGTCGGGTTATGGTTTGACAACCTCTCTCAAAGGTTCGTTGCGGGAAATTTATTAATCACTCCTTTTTCTGACTTTTTCCAAATTTTTACCTGTGGGAGTTGGGTTTGCCAACTTCCCTCAAAGTTTCGTTGCCATAATTTGACTAATATCTGCATTTTCGAGAATTTTGCCAATTTTTTCTGTGTGAAAATTTGAGAGACTAATCCTCTCAAGAGTTCGTTGCCATAATTTGACTAATAACTGCATCTTTGAGAATTTTGCCAATTTTTTCTCCGTAGGGGTTTGGTCTCCAAACCCTTCTCAATATTTCGCTGTAATAATTTGATTAATAACCGCATTTTTCCCAATTTTAGCAATTTTTCTCCGTAGGGGTTTGGTCTCCAAACCCTTCTCAATATTTCGCTGTAATAATTTGACTAATAACTGCATTTTGCCGAATTTTTCCAAATTTTTACCTGTGGGAGTTGGGTTTGCCAACTTCCCTCAAAGTTTCGTTGCGAAAAATTTATTAATAACTGCATTTTTCCGACTTTTTCCAAATTTTTATCTGTAGGGTTATGGTTTGACAACCTCTCTCAAAGGTTCGTTGCGAAAAATTTATTAATCACTCCTTTTTCCGACTTTTTCCAAATTTTTCTCCGTAGGGGTTTGGTCTCCAAACCCTTCTCAATATTTCCCTGTAATAATTTAATTAATAACTGTATTTTTCCAAATTTTACCAAATTTTTCTCCGTAGGGGTTTGGTCTCCAAACCCCCCTCAATATTTCGCTGTAATAATAAAGTATTTCATTCTAGAAATTCACCAGACTCAAGTCGAGAGCAAACTTTACTACTATCAATATATTCAATTAAATCTTTAAACTGATTAGGAATATTACCAGGTGTTCTTCCTTCATAAGCCATATTATCATTCCCTACAATAACTAATAACTGTCTAGCACGAGATAAAGCCACATTTAATCTCCGATAGTCGGAAGTAAAACCCAATCTTTTCTGAGAATTACTTCTCACCAAATCATAAATAATAATATCCTTTTCTCCACCTTGAAAAGCATCAACTGTATGAATAACAATATCTAGATTTTTCCACAACTCCTTATTTTTAGGAGCAATAGTCGATTCTAAAATACCAATTTGTGAACGATAAGCAGAAATAACACCAACCTCTTTTGATAAATTATTCGACTCACAATTTTTTTGAATCTTTGCCAAAACTCCTCTAATAACTTTAGCCTCATAAATATTAGTGAAACTTTTGCCTGCTGGTTTTTCTTGAGATTTTTCCCGTGAAACATCGCTAGTAGATATCCAATAAATACTGTTCTTCAATTCTGTCAAACCATGTTGTTTTTCCTCAAGATTAACAAACTGACTTTTCACCTGACTTTCGTAAAATAATGTACTGACTAAATTACCAATATCTGGGTGCATTCTATATTGATTAGTTAGAGTTATCTTATTATTATCCGGCAATTTTTCATAAAGATACTCAAACAAACTTATCTCCAAAATTCTTTTCTCAATCTTTTGTTCATTCCACGCTTTTTTCTGAACTTCCCTATCAATAATTGGCGGTAACTGTTGATGGTCTCCCACTAAAATAATCTTCTTACCTTTCGACATTGGAACAAAACTTTCCGGTGCAGTCGAGCGAGCAGCTTCATCAATTATTACCCAGTCAAAATTACGGTCTTTAAATCTCGCTACTCCTAAACAAGTTGCCCCTACAACATTTATTTCATCGATAAATATAGACATCAAATCTTGTTGTTTTCTCTGCAATTTTTCATTCCACTCTTTATTTAAATTCTGTAAATTGATGAAATTCTGATAATTGTCTTGATTATCACCCAGGAGAGTTGCCAAGAATTTTGACTCTTGATATATCCAAGTTGAAAGTTGTTTTTGTACCGGATATTCGATGCCAAACTTATCGCTATATTTTTCTATAGATTCTAATATTTTTCGTTCCAACTCTAGCTTTTCATAAATTAATTCCAAGGCAATATCCGAAAATTCTATAGATGCTAAATTCTCAGGTTCAATAACCAACTCCGAATTAACTCTAGCAATTGTTTTTGTTAATTTGACAGCCAAACTTTTCAACTCTTGATTTTTATTTTTAATCTCTTCTAACTCAGAAATCTTTTTCACCCCCGATAAAATTTGCTCATTTTTTTCCTGATATTCCTGCCAATAAGCAACAGATTTTTCACTAATAGATTTTTGCCAGTTAATAATAGCTTTCCTTACTTCAAACTGTTTAGCATTTTCTTCTATTTTTTCCTCTCTACCAATTCTAATACACTTAATTTCTTGACTTTCAACAGTAGATATTCTTGTCAAAACATTATCCACTGCCACATTAGACTGAGAAGAAATCAAAATTTTATCATTAGGATATTGCTTGAGAATTTGCCGAATAATTTCTGTAATTACAGAAGTCTTTCCAGTTCCCGGAGGTCCCTGAATTAAAAATATTTCCTCAGTAGCTAAAGCTTTACATACAGCCTTTTTTTGTGACTCATCTAATTGTTCATTAAAAAATTTCCTAATTAATATAGACTCAATTAACTTAACATCAGAAGGATTAACAATAACCTGACATAATTCTGGATTTTCTGAATCACCATATCTAATTTCTCTTAAACCTTTACGTCTTTTCTCAATTTCAGATTCTTGATCTTGTAAATCTGTTTCAATTTTTCCTGTATCTGATATAGACTGAAGAATTTCATCAGGGCAAAAATCTCCAATACTAATATGTAGTTTTTCAATTAACTCTCCATCACTAGATTTTTCTCCACCAGTAATCTTTCCAATAGGTAACTGTTTTGATTTTTTTCGACTAGAAGAAGAAGATTTTTTGGTGGAAATAGTTACAGATAATGGAGGAGATATAATATTTTCCAAATCTTCAACAGAGATAGGTTTCGTTAAAGTTAAAATTACAATTCCTTTTTGCTGGTCATAATTTTTTTGCTGATATTGAAAAATTGATTTTTGCTCTTTAATAATCTCTTTTTCAATATCAATTACAGATTGCCATTGTTCAAATGTTGCTACTAATGCTTGATTATTTTCTCTTTCATTTTTCACCTCTTGTTCTTTCTCCAGAATTTGATTCACTAAATCACTTAAATCTCTTTTTCTTCTTATTGAATTAGAATCTATTTCAACAATTGGCTCAACTTTTACTTCCACTCCATTGCCAACAATTATTTCTTGTGTTTGAGGATTAACAAAAGATTGTTCGTTATAAATAACAATGTAATTAGGTTCATCCAACTCAATAAAACCTTGGTAAATTTTAGCTAAAGTTTCTATAAAAATTTCTACATTCAGCCGATTATCTTTTTCTTGCTTCCGATTCTTTTGAGTATGTTTTTTAATATATAAGATTCCTGAATTATCTTTTAAATCTGACTCAATATGTCTTTTAACTCTTAAACCTTGTCCTTGATAATTATTGTTTTTATCTACTTTTTCTCTAAATCCAGGAGTTACCCTAAATACTATATCCGTTGTTTCAGATAATGTTTCTAAAAAATCTGCAATAACCTTTCTCAAAACATCAAGTATAGGGCGTTGTTCGCGGTCTTTTTCTGTCGCACTTTTAAAAGCTTCTATTAAATATTGATAATTTTCATAATCATTGAAAACTTCTTCAACAGACTCATAAAGAATATTTTTATCCCTTTCATCTTGAAATCTAATTCGCTCCGACGGAGTGGATAATAAATATAAAAAAGTCATCCCCAAAGAATAAACATCCGAATCTCTAGAAACTCTCTCAAGATTAATTTGCTCCGGCGCAGAAAATAAAGGTGTATGATAACTTCTAATCGTATTTGTTAACAAAGTAGTAGTAATAATAGCTATGCCAAAATCTAAAACTTTTGCTTCCGGTTCCTCATCAATATCTATCACCTTAATATTATCTGGTTTAAGATCCCGATGCACAATATTCTTTCCATGAGCATGACTAATTCCATCAATAACCTGCAAAAATAAACTCAACTTTGTCTTTAAATCTATTCCACTATCAAAATAACTTTTAATGTCTTGACCGTCTAAATATTCCAAAACCAAATAAACCAATTTATGACGTTCTTCATAACCATAATCTATAAACTTTACAATATGAGGATGATTAAGACGTTTCAAAGTATCAGTTTCTCTGTCTAACAATTTATGTGCATTTTCTTCATCCGTCGAAAGTGTTTTAATAGCATAACGTTCCTTAGTATTTAATTTTTTAGCCAAATAAACAACACTACTTCCACCTTTTCCAACTTCCGTAATGATGTCATACTTACCACCAATAATTTCACCCACAAGAAAATCAGACATAATTATTTTTAACTTATTTATACTTAGATAGTTTGACATTATCAACATAACAAATAAGCTCAAAAAACAAATAATAAGTATATAGAAGCAATTTAGTATTTTTGACTCGCATAAAAATTTTTGAGTTACCAGTCGGGAGGGAGTAGAATATATATAGGCAATACACCGAAAAGATCGAAGAATGCTCCCTTTCTTTTTAAAATACTGCTAGCTCTCAACAGTAAGCATTCAGCGGTTATCCATCAGTATCAACCATCAGCTAAAAGCTAATAGCTAGTTAAGATTAGAATCAGATTTTTCCCATCATTAAATCTTTCCATCTATACCTCCCTAGTGGAAAATCACAAACATCTTCATTCTTTAAGACCTAATGAAAAAAATTCCTGGATCAAAGGATTTTCCGTTGCATCCTCACAATTTTTGTGATAACATAAAGATTAGCTGGTGTCGCTCGCCCTTACGCATGACTTTTTATTCAACCAAAATTCCGGCCTAAAAGATAGTCAAAATATTCAGGAATTTTTTCCAGGAGCAATAACAAAAATATTTTCATTTTGTAGAGCTTCCCACAAAAAAAATCGCGCGTCAAAGAATTTCCCGTTGCATCCTCACAATTTTTGTGATACCATAAAGATTAGATGGTGTCGCTCGCCCTTACGCATGACTTTTTATTCAACCATAAATTACTGTTTATTAGCTCAGAGCAAATATTGTAGAAAGGAAAATTAATACAAAAGATTCTAAATAGGTTATATTTCATCAAAAATAAATTTATTGTAGGAGTTTGCTTCCTAAATCCCTAAACATTTATTTTTTCACAATTAACCTTATACTCTACTAATTATAAAAATCGCTGTTAAAATGATAAAAAAGAAAATACCGTACTTACTGCATCCCTATCTCTGGAGAGACTAAGTTAATACTACCTCCCCCGGAAACTAACTAATAACTAATAACTAATAACTAATAACTAATAACTAATAACTTAGCTAACCTTGATTTACTTCTTCAATAACCCAATGAAAAGTTTCCATTACTTGCTCTAACGCCTCATCATCTTGTAAAGTTGATAAACGTAAACTAGGCGCTCTAAACTCCTCAGAATTTCCTGGTAAAGCTAAACCAATAGAACTAAGTTTAGACCTCAACTCCAACCATTTACTATTACTATTAAATGGAGGTTGACAACTATAATTATTAGAATAAATTTCCAGGCTACCAGAAATATCAACACTAAACAACTCTAAATTTTTTCTCCCTTGTTTATTTAAAATTGCTGCAAAACCACCATAAACATCTCCTGTACCCCACTGAATTTTTACCAAGGGTTCTTGACTTTTAGCCCAGTTATGAATTTTTCTAACTATTGATGCTTCATCAGCACCCCATCTCGTTTTAAACTCTGGAAAGAAAGATGCTTCATCCCACTTTCTTCTTTCACGAGTTGTGCTTGATTTTTTCAGTTGCGCTTCTGTCGTTTGACCAATTACTCTAGGAACTAAAGTTCTTAAACCATCTTGACTAACATACTGTTTAATTTCTAGTGCTAAAATTTCTACTGGATCCATCTGTTCATTGAGGAATTCCACTATCCTGCGTAGTTCTGCGGGAATATCCTCTGCCACAAATACTAAACGTATTTTTCCTGCTTGTAGATTAGTTTTAACTTTCTGCCAAAACTTTTCTTCATTAGCATCTTCGCCCAGAAACTCTTCAAATACTTGTTCTGGGTCACGGCCATTTTCTCGACAATTAACTTCAAACTTAGCAATAATTGACTCCAGAGGCCAATAAATTCCTGCATTGGCGGCATAATCAATCATTTGACCTACCACTTTTTGCCTATATTCTGTATTATAAGCTGGTTTGACTTCTACTAATGTGGGAATTGCTTCCTGATCGAGAAATACATGAGATAATGCCCATTCCTGAGTCATTTCTTCTTCTTTTGTAGTTGCTATTTCTCGTGAAATTAATAACCATCGTCTAGGAGTACCTCTGTCTATATCGTCTCCTGCAAGAAGATTAGGATAAGTTTCTAGAAATTCTTGTAGCTGATCTTCTGAATCATATGCTTGTTCAGTCATTTCCACAAGTTGGTCGTTATCTTGAATTAAATAAATACCTCCCCCCATTAATTTACCCCTATTCTTAAGTTATAAAGTTAAAAGTTAAAATTACTACAAATCCTATAATTTAACTATCTATCATCTTTTTCTGTGGAATGCTATTAGATCATTAATAATTAATAATTTAAAGATAAGTAGTGGACTGACACAGCTTAAATGGTGCAATAGTAGGGGCAGGTTTTACTGGAAATTTTCATGCTTATTCTAACATTAAGTAAACCCGCCCTAGCCCTAATAAACAAAATAAATTATACATTGAGCTACGCTTAATCCTGACTATCTCAACATCGCGCTTTATAAATAATTCTGTATAGCACTTAGTTTTAATTATTAATTATCCATTATTAATTATCCATTATCCATTATTAATTAATGAACTAACCAATACAAAGGAGAAACAATTCCATGAGGTTTCCATTTCAAAGGTTCCCGCAAAATAGAGTGGGGACTGCCTAATTCATCTGTACGATTTGGGCGGGGGTCATTTCGATGTAAAACACCAAAAGTAGATATAGCATAAAACCGTAAATTTTGTTGAGGAATACGCCTTTTTAAAATATTAGTTGTTCTAGGTAAATGCACTTTAAATATATCTAACTCTGGGTCAAGACGACCAGGCCAAAGTTCTCCCCTTTCACATTTACTCATTGCTATAGCTAGGCGTAAATCTTGAGTTCGGTCACGGTCATCTATTAAGTCAATAAATCGCTCCATTACATTACTATAAAATATGTCACTTCCCGGCTCCCATTTATGAAGTAAAATTAGACAACCGACATTATCTTTAATCAGACATTCATCGAGAAATTCTTGATGTAAAGGATTAGAAATTCCAGTTTGTAATTCATTAAAAATTTCCCCTGGATAATCTCGCACCACTAGATTAATTTCTTCGGGTTTTGGTTGCCACCAACGTTTAATTTCTATCTGAAAAGAATACAAAGGTAAATCATAGAAACTTTTGATTCTAATTCCATCAATAATAGTAGGTTCTAAAGAAGCACCATTCAAAATAATAGTTTCAGCTTTATTTGCTAAATTTTTAGCATCATTAGTAATAGCTGTAATTTGAAAATTTGGATGATTTTTTTCCGGCCAATAAGCCAATCCGGCTAAATAAGTTGTTTTCCCTGCACCAGTCGGTCCAATAATACAAATATTCCCCATTTTTTTTGATTAAATATCTAAATTTTTGTCAGCATTCAGCTATTAGCTAGCCTCCTGCGGAAGAACCGCGTTAACAGCAATAATATTTAGTTCTAGATCAATAATATTCTACTCTTAATAGCTGAGGTTAATCCCCATAAATCCCCCTTTGTAAGGGGGACTTTGAAGAATGGAAATAAAAAGTCAAAAAATTACCATGATATTTGAATAAATCATTGTATACATTCAACAGCACTTTATTTTTTTTAGGATAATTATACCAAACTAAAATCCGCATTGATGGGCAATTCAAACCAGTTTTTTTCCGATAGTCTTTTTGAGAAAAACGTTACTTCCAAATTTTCAATTTCATTGGTTTTCGGGTTTAAACGAGCAACAACTCCATACTCAATTTCTGCTGATTCTTGTTCTGGATATGGAGTACATTTATTGATATAAAGAATATCTCCAATACGGTCATATTCAAAAGTTAATTTCGAGTCCATATAATTTCTCCTTGAGTAATTTTGATTGTGAGGTAAGCAGTTACAATCCAATTGCGTTCTTCAGGAATAGTACCAGTGACAATAACTACTACTATGTATCTGCCTTTACGAATATTAGGATACCACCTTGATAACAAGATTGTATTTTCAAACCGTACATCACATCTAACTTAATTAGGGTCAAGTAAGGTATCACGAATTAGCTGTTGATATCCTCTACCTAAATCTGGATGTTTTTCGGTGATCTGAAGTTCTCTTTCATTTGTTAATTCAACATTACTGTTTAGGTAATAACAGAACAATTGTATCCTCAATTTTTTTGCTATTTACAAGTTTGACTAAAATTAGTATTATACTATGAATTAATTGGAAATAATAGGATTCATATAGCAATCCTAAATCGGTTGTGATAAGTTTGATAATAGCTAATTTAAACTGAAAGCTTGGAAAATTATGACTCCCGACTCCTAACTACCACCAAAAATATTACAACTATTTTTAATAAAAATAGTTGTCGATTATTTCTTCCTATCTGTTCCCTGTTCCCTGTTCCCTATCTCTTTAATTTATATTTCCTTTACAAACAATCTATAATATCTATCTAATAACTATAGGAAGAAAGCAAAATTATGTCTAATGTTACAGTCAAAGATTTAGAAATACTTAACAAAACTCTTGCCCAAGCAGGTTTAGATTATCAATTAGAACTAGAAAATGGAAAAATATTAGTTATAGGTCCCTCGGATATTCTATCGAGTGAAATTACCGCAGAATTATTGAGACTTTTAGGTAACTGGGTTAAACCTCGTCGTTTAGGACGTTTATTTGATTCTAGTGGTGGTTTTATCCTACCCGATGCTAACCTTAAAGCACCAGATTTATCTTTTGTAAGTGCGGAACGTTTACCGAGAAGTGTCCGTTATTTTGGGGAAATGATACCCGATCTCGTAGTAGAAATAAAATCTCAAAGTGATAGGATAAAACCTCTGCAAAAAAAGCTGGAAAAATATATACAACTTGGGGCAAAAGTAGGAATTTTAATCGATCCAGACAAAGAAATAGTAATGGTTTATCGCCCTACAGGTACACCTCTTGTACTTACTAATAATGATAGATTAACTATTCCTGAATTATTTCCTGGTT
Organism: Trichodesmium sp.; assembly: GCA_051439685.1. Lineage (GTDB taxonomy): Bacteria > Cyanobacteriota > Cyanobacteriia > Cyanobacteriales > Microcoleaceae > Trichodesmium. The sequence continues at coordinate 4,502 of JBFRWR010000361.1, read as the reverse complement.
GGGAGGTATCAATCTCGGAACTGTGGCCGCCAATATTTGATGAAGTTGACTAACTGCGAAACAGTCGTCAGCTAGTGCAAGATGGCGGAAATAACTGACCAGTGATAAAATACTTAAAGCCTTACCAATCAAAACTTCTGATCGACAACAACATAACCATAATGAAACATATTATTAAACTAATAATTGGATTAATTACAGTTGCTCTGGTAGGTTACAGTAAATCTGAAACAGAAATAAATACAGTAGAAGTTATTACTCCTAGTTTTACTACTGGGGATGATAGATTTACTCCTGCTAATTTGGGGGTGATTCTTGGTAAAAAAGATTCTACTGATCAGAATGCTGAAAGTTACTTTAATCAGGGTATTGTTTACCTTAAGCAGGGAGAATATGAAAAAGCACTCGCTGACTTTAACCAAGCTATCCGACTCAATCCCAAATATACTGAAGCTTACTATTACAGAGGTATTGTTTACGATATCCTAGTACAACATGAAAAGGCGCTTGCTGACCTTAATCAAGCTATTAAACTCGATCCCAAATTGGCTGGTGCCTACAATAGCAGGGGTATTGTTTACGAGAACCTAGGAGAATATGAAAAGGCGATCTCTGACTATAACGAAGCTATTCAACTCAATCCCAAATTTGCTACTGCTTACAATAACAGGGGTAGTTTTTACCGTAAGCAAGGAGAATATGAAAAGGCGATCTCTGAGTATAACGAAGCTATTCAGCTCAATCCCAAATATGCTAATGCTTATTATAACAGGGGTCTTGTTTACTTTAACCAGGGAGAAGATGAAAAGGCGATCTCTGACTATAACGAAGCTATTCGACTCAATCCCAAATATGCTCTAGCTTACTCTGGTAGAGGTCTTGTTTATGGTAAACAAGAAAAATATGAGAAGGCGATCGCTGACTTTAACGAAGCTATTAGACTCAATCCCAAATATGCTCTAGCTTACTATGGCAGGGGTTTGATTCACAAGCTTAACAGGAATATAGAAAAAGCCAGATCAGACTTTGAAAAAGCTGCCGATTTATTCAAACAACAAAGAAATCAAAAGTTTTATCAAAATTCTCTAGATCAACTCAAAGAATTAGGAACAAATCAGACTACCACAAATCCTAGTAATGCTACTCCATCTCAAATCCAGGATTACTATAATCAGGGTGTTGAACACTATAACCAAGGAGAATATGAAAAGGCGATCTCTGACTTTAACCAAGCTATTAAACTCGATCCCAGATTTGTTCAAGCTTACAATGGCAGGGGTATTGTTTACCGTCAGCAGGGAGAATATGAGAAGGCGATCGCTGAATATAACCAAGCTATTGAAATTAATCCCAACTATGCTACCGCTTACTACAACAGGGGTAATATTTACTATGACCAGGAAAAATATGAAAAGGCGCTCGCTGACTTTAACCAAGCTATTCGACTTAATCCCAGATTTGCTCAAGCTTACCATAATAGGGGTTTGATTCACAAACGGAACAGGAATATAGAAAAAGCCAGATCAGACTTTGAAAAAGCTGCCGACGTATTCAAACAAGAAGGAAATCAACAGTTGTATCAAAAGTCTCTAGGTGAACTAAAACAATTAGGAGCAAATCAGACCAGCACAAATCCTAGTAATTCTACTTCATCTCAAACCCAGGACCCTGACAATTACTATAATCAGGGTCTTGCTCACTATAACCAAGGAGAATATGAAAAGGCCCTTGCTGACTATAACCAAGCTATTCAACTCAATCCCAAATTTGATCTGGCTTACAATAACAGGGGTCTTGTTTACCTTAACCAGAGAGAATATGAAAAGGCACTTGCTGACTTTAACCAAGCTATTAGACTCAATCCCAAATTGGCTCTAGCTTATTATAACAGGGGTATTGTTTACGATAGCCTACAACAATATCAAAAGGCAATCGCTGACCTGAATCAAGCTATTAAACTCAATCCCAAATATACTGAAGCTTACTATTACAGGGGTATTGTTTACGATATCCTCAGAGAATATGAAAAGGCACTTGCTGACCTTAATCAAGCTATTAAACTCGATCCCAAATCGGCTGGTGCCTACAATAGCAGGGGTATTGTTTACAAGAACCTAGGAGAAAATGAAAAAGCCCTTGCTGACTATAACCAAGCTATTCGACTCAATCCCAAATTTGCTTTAGCTTACAATAACAGGGGTAGTTTTTACCGTCAGCAGGGAGAATATGAAAAGGCGCTCGCTGACGTTAACGAAGCTATTAGACTCAATCCCAACTATGCTACTGCTTACTATGGCAGAGGTCTTGTTTACACTGGACAGAAAGAAGATGAAAAGGCGCTCGCTGACCTTAACCAAGCCATTCAAATCAATCCCAAATTGGCTGGTGCCTACAATGCTAGGGGTCTTATTTATACTAGACAGAGAGAAAATGAAAAGGCGCTCGCGGACTTTAACCAAGCCATTCAAATCAATCCCAAATTTGCTTTAGCTTACTATGGGAGGGGTTTGATTCACAGGTTTAACAGGAATATCGAAAAAGCCAGATCAGACTTTGAAAAAGCTGCCGATTTATTCAAACAACAAGGAAATCAACAGTTTTATCAAAATTCTCTAGATCAACTCAAAGAATTAGGAACAAATCAGACCAGCACAAATCCTAGTAATGCTACTGCATCTCAAACCCAGGATGCTGACAGTTACTATAATCAGGGTCTTGTTTATTATGACCAGGGAGAATATGAAAAAGCCCTTGCTGAATATAAGCAAGCTATTCAACTCAATCCTAAATTTGATTCAGCTTACAATAACAGGGGTCTTATTTACCGTGAGCAGGAAAAATATGAGAAGGCGATCTCTGACTTTAACCAAGCCATTCAAATCAATCCCAAATCTGCTCTAGCTTACAATAACAGAGGTCTTGTTTACCGTGACAAGAGAGAAAATGAGAAGGCGATCTCTGACTTTAACCAAGCCATTCAAATCAATCCCAAATTTGCTCCAGCTTATAATAACAGAGGTCTTGTTTACCGTGACCAGGGAGAAGATGAAAAGGCGATCTCTGACTTTAACCAAGCCATTCAAATCAATCCCAAATATGCTCTGGCTTACAATAACAGGGGTCTTGTTTATTATAACCAGGGGGAATATGAAAAGGCTCTCCCTGAGTTTAATCAAGCGATTAGACTCAATCCTAAATTGGCTATAACTTACTATAACAGGGGTAGTATTTATTATGACCAGGGGGAATATGAGAAAGCACTTCCTGACTTTAACCAAACGATTAGACTCAATCCCAAATATGCTCCAGCTTACAATAACAGGGGTCTTGTTTACGCTAACCAGGGAGAAGAGGAAAAGGCGATCTCTGACTTTAACCAAGCCATTCAAATCAATCCCAAATACGCTCTAGCTTACTATAACAAGGGTCTTGTTCACAAGCGTAACAGGAATATCGAAAAAGCCAGATCAGACTTTGAAAAAGCTGCCGACTTATTTAAACAACAAGGAAATCAACAGTTGTATCAAAAGTCTCTAAGTGAACTCAAAGAATTAGAATGAATTGATTAATAATTGATGGGGACTTATATCAAATCCGGTTGAATACTTACCATATAGTGGGGAGTTTGGGGAGTTTGGGGAGTTTGGGGAACTCCAATATTAAAGTCTAGTTATGAACATATATTATATAACCGGATTCTATATTACGAAAAATATTCAATGATACACCATCTGTAGGGGCGATTAGCCAATCTCCCCTATAACTGGCGGTTATGCGTAATTCCTGTTGATAATTGATAATCAAAGAGTTTTTGCAGTTTCTAGTTTTCTATCTAATATCATCTTCGGATAATTACTATAGCGTGCGTCATTGCGACTGGAACGGAGTGGAAGGAAGTAATCTCGTAGGACCTCTGAGATTGCTTCCTATTGTCGCCATGACGACTGTTCAACTGGATTCTATATAACTTTCTAATCCTCTAACCTACATTCCGCACGACAAAATGTAGTATGAAAAACAGGAGACAATTATATTGGTCAATAGGAGTAACTAATTGAGTATTTATGCTTAATGTTTTCCTGATAATCTGACTCCTGAGAAAGGTCATAGTGTAGGAGCCAGACAGTATAAATACCTACCCAATTATTAATTATTAATAATTAAATAATTCGCGCCTTGAAGCCTCCCCTTGGATAGGGGAAAAAAAGTGCTCTTGAATTTCCCGATCTTCAATTCCATAAGGGTTTTAACCTTCTTGTAATTATCAATTATCAATTAATGAACAAGCTACTAATTTTCATACTACTTTTAATGTTACAAATTGACGTGCGGAAGGTGATCTCTAATTATTGCTCTGCTGATTAAATATCAAAGCATTTACAGATAAAGGTTTTAGCCTTTTTAGGGTCTAAAAAAGTGTGCCTGTTTCAGTCTAAAACACTCAAAAATTTAGTATTTTGGCAAGATTTGGGCAGAAAAATCATTCTTACAATTCTTACTCC
>JBFRWR010000360.1:0-5649 GCA_051439685.1 Trichodesmium sp. | reverse complement strand
CTGAGGTACAGTTGTTTTTCTCTTACCCTACTCCCCATTTCCTCATCTTCCCTACTCCCTACTCCCTACTCCCTACTCCCTAAAACCAAGGAATTTTGTACCTCACGCTTCTTGGGAATTGCTATATAATTTTTAATTGTTCATTTTGTTCATAGTTTCGTTATTAACTGATTTATGCCATTAATTCAAGTAAAAACCTCCATTACTCAACCAGAAAAAGATAAAATTGACAGTCTGCTAAAAAACCTTTCTTCGGGAATGGCGAAGCATTTTGGTAAACCAGAATCTTATGTAATGACAAGTTTTGAATCAAATATTCCCATGACTTTTGCTGGTAGTAGTGATGAACCTGTTTGTTATATGGAAATTAAAAGTATTGGTAGTATGAATCCCAATCAAACAAAAGCAATTAGTCAAGATTTTTGTCAACAAATTAATCAAGTTTTAGGTGTGCCTAAAAATCGAATTTATATAGAATTTTCTGATGCAAAAGGTTCTATGTGGGGTTGGAATAGTTCTACATTTTAGTTGATTTTAATCTATAGCAATCCTATTTTATTTGTGGCAAAAATCTTGCTGATTTTTAGGGAACAGGGAACAGGTAAGAGTTTCAGTTTTTTTATTTACTTTTTGATTTGTCACAACCTATTTAGGATTGCTATAGTTGATTATTAGAGTAATTTTACTAATACGTTATCTCTACTTTTTAATTAACAATTTAGGGTTGTATAGGGCTACCCATTAAGGCTCTTGACATTTCTCAATCCTAGAACCCTTGAAAAGTCTGCTATTCCCTATTCCCTACTCCCTACTCCCTAGCGCGTAGCACTATAAAACTCCGCCTAACTAATAGATAGATTGAGGCGGAGTAATTTATTAGAACTTTAACAAAAATAATATTTCTCTTGAATAATTCTACTGGGAATAATTCACATATTTCAAACTTTCAATATTGAATTATTCAACAAATTAAATTCTGAATCTGTTGAATGCCAAGCCAAGCCATCAAGAGCCATTTTCTCAATTAAACTAGCTAAACGTAATGCTTTCAAAGCTTGTTCTCCTCCAACTGAAGGTTGATTTCCTCCACCAACGCAATTAACAAAATGTTCTAACTCTGCATGAAGGGGTTCAATATTGCTAGTATAAACCTTTTCTATTAAACCATCTTGGCGATAAAGAATTTGACCATAATCTGTCATATAATCTGCTTTTGTTTGACGGTGAATCAGAATTTCATTGTTGAGAAAATCCGCTTCTGTCAAAGAATTTTTACAGTGAGCAACTATAGAACGAAGTTTTTTATGTGTCACTTTACTTGCTGTTAGAGTAGCAACAATACCATTGGCAAAACCAAGAGTAGCTGTCACATAATCTAAATTTCCACCATTAGAAGCACTACTTCCACTAGCTGTAAGTTTGACAACTGGGGAAGGAACCAATTCCAATAAAAGGTCAATATCATGGATCATTAAGTCTAAAACTACAGATACATCATTAGCCCGATGAGAATAAGGACTCATTCGATGAGCTTCCAAGGCCAATAAATCTTCTGTTTTTAGGACTTTACTTAGTTCTTGAAAAGCTGGATTAAATCTTTCGATATGACCTACTTGTAAAATCCGCTTAGTCTCAGCAGCAGTATTAACTAAAAATTCGGCCTCAGCAATACTTGCAGCAATGGGCTTTTCCATTAAAACGTGGACTCCCGCTTCTAGGCAAGTCATTCCTACAGCATAATGCTGAAGAGTAGGGACTGCTATACAGACAGCATCAACATGAGGCAAAAGGTCTTGATAGTTATCAAAAAAACGAACCCGATATTTGCTGGCAGTATCTAATCCTTTTTCTACATTAATATCTGCTATACCTACTAATTCAGTATCTTTAAGCAAACTTAGGACACGGGTATGATGCTGTCCCATATTGCCTACCCCAATAACTCCTACGCGAAGTGGTTCAGGTTGACCATGTTTATTAAAACCGTTTGAATATAGTTTTGACATTCTATTTAGCACTCCTCGATTATCCTCCACCACACCTAATTAAATTAATAGGTTTGTTTTATTCAGCCATTGCAAATTTATCTTAATTTGTTAGTTACAGCTAGTGCTATAGAATCCTTATTTGAATTTTGATATTAAAGTGATTCAGAGATATGTCAATTATACTCAGCTAAAAGCTAATTTTCTATTAGAGGATTATGTAGTTGAAATTTTCAATTTAATTATTTTTCGATGAAAACAATAGTAATTAAAATAGGGACTTCTAGCCTAACTAATTCAGAAACGGGAAATTTAGCCTTATCAACAATTTCTAGCTTGATTGAAACTGTTACAGATTTACATCGTCAGGGACATCGAGTAGTTTTGGTTTCATCTGGAGCTGTTGGTGTTGGTTGTGATTTATTGGGACTTACAGAAAAGCCCCGAAATATGTCGATGAAACAAGCAGTAGCAGCAGTAGGTCAAGGTAGACTGATACGAGTTTACGATGATTTATTTACATCTTTAAAACAGGCAATTGCCCAAATTTTATTAACTAGAAGTGACTTGGCACGACGTAGTAGTTATGTAAATGCCTACAATACATTTCAACAATTGTTACGACTGGGTGTAGTCCCAATAGTTAATGAAAATGATACTACTGCTGTTGAGGAGCTAAAATTTGGGGATAATGATACTCTCTCAGCTTTAGTTGCTAGTCTAGTAGAGGCTGATTGGTTGTTTATGCTAACTGATGTTGATAGGTTATACTCGGCTGACCCCAGAAATAATCCTGATGCTTTACCTATTACTTTAGTAGACAAAATAGAACAACTCCAAGAACTTAAGGTTCAAACAGGGGACTCTGTTAGTGGGCGAGGAACTGGTGGAATGATTACCAAAGTTGAGGCTGCCAGAATAGCGACTGCTGCTGGAGTCCGAACTGTAATTATGGATGGTAAAAACCCCACTAATATACAAAAAATTCTCAATGGAGAATCTATTGGTACTCAGTTTGAACCCCAAATACGGCCAGTTAATGCTCGTAAACATTGGATTGCCAATATTTTAGTTCCTGCGGGTAAACTTTATCTGGACATAGGAGCAGTTAAGGCTATTTCCAGCTTAGGGAAGTCTCTATTAGCTGCTGGTATTACTGAGGTACAGGGAGAATTTAATTCATCGGATGCTGTACAGCTATGTAATAAAGAAGGGAAGGAAATAGCTAGGGGACTTGTTAATTACAGCAGCGCTGAATTGCAGAAAATTTTGGGACATAAGTCAGAAGATATACCAGGCATTTTGGGGTATGCTGGGTCTGAGACAGTGGTACATCGAGATAATCTTGTAGTTAAAAATTAAATCATTGTTTCTGGTGGAGCTATATCAGAGCCAACTACTTTAGTACCTATGCTAGATTTTAATCCTGGTGTTTGTTTGGTTTCTAGGTTTTTTTGCTCTGAATGGGTAGCTACATTAGAACTTTCTGGAGTATCTGGAATCAGATTTGCTCCTGGACTTGGTTGTTGAGACATCCAACTTAGTCCACCTATGGCACTAGCCATTAAGGCTGTGTAACCTAAATATAGGTGAACAGGATGTAGATAAAATCCAAAGTTTTTGTTGGAGTCTGACCAAGATGGCATTAATCCTTCCAGTGGATCGGAGGTAGGTAATGCTGCTGCTAAAGCTAGTCCGTCAAATCCTAGAGCGTTCCCTATGCGAAAGATAAATCCCCGCAAATATACATCTTCTGGTAATTCTTCTGTTTTGCCTTTCTCTATTGCTTCTAGATAATGAAGAGGGACAAAGGTTTGTTTATGAATTTGTTTGAGAGATAAACAGCGTATCTGTCTTGCTTGTTGTAGTTTTTCGCTTAATTCTTGTAGATATGTATTTCTTTGCTCAAGTGCTAAAGCTGCTTGTTCTGCTTTTGTTAGCTTTTTATGAGATTTTTTCTGATCATTTTGTGCTTCAAATTCTTCTGAAGAAGTTTGATTAACTTCTGAGAAATTAGTTTCTGTATTCTCTGAATTAACTGATACTAAGATTGCTTCAGAAGTTTGATTATCTTCTGAGAAATTAGTTTCTGTATTCTCTGAATTAACAGATACTAAAATTGCTTCACCGACAGTTTCTTGTTCTGTGATTGTTAGGTTTGTTGTCATATTTTTTTTCACCTGATTTTGATTATCTGGAATTAATTTTTCTTGATTCTGTTGTTGAGCAAGATAAGTTTTTTCCCAATCATCTATATTGTTAAGCTGAGAGGAAATTAGGTCTGTTGAAGAAGTGTCTTTTTCTTTTTCTGGTACTAATGCTTGAGTTAATTTTTTGAGGTTAAGTTTGATTGTTTCTGAACCTAATTCTCTGATTTGAGCTTCCGTTTGAGCTACTGCTTTTTCTAGGGTATTTTTTAAGTTTGTCAACATAAGATTGTAAACTTGGCTACTTTGGTTTTCAGATTCGATGTTAGTCGGTAGCGATATAGCTCGCCTTTCATGTCGCGCAGCGAAACGCCAACTATCTTGATATATTTCTATGGGTATATTTCGAGGCAAACTACGGTTAGATGCAAGTTTGACTTCCATGGTGATGATTTTAATTTTAGTTCTACTTAATAGGAGTAATCTAAGTAATTTATTCTGTGAGTTAGTTATGATTCCGGATTAACAATCTACTAATATTTAATTTTTGTTTTTTCGATTAAGTTTCTAATTGCTGGATTTTCAATTTTCAGGAAAAGTTATTTTAATAATGTTAAAGATTTATTAGCAGTAATTTTTTTGATGATGACAATAAATTTATACTAAATCTGGTTTATACAGTATCTTTTGCTGGATATAAGAAGAGGGTTTTCAGGTATATGGAAAAAGCTTGAGAGAGGATGAGCAAAAGTATCTTTGTATAAACGAATTTGTATAATACTAAATCCGCCTTAGTCAGAGGGTATTAAAAAAGTTATACCTTTGACATTAGTAGGATTTGCTAGTTGGAAAAACCCTTTTTTATAACCGGATTTGGTATTAGGTAATCAGGGAAAAATGGATAAAAAAAATTTCCTCAGATATTTGCATAGGGCTATACTGAAGAAAAATATAAGGAACTAAGCAAAAATGTTAAGCATTTCCGTTCCGGAATGCTCCGCATTCATGTCGCGCAGCGAAGCAAGCGAAACAGCTATTAGCGGTCAGCGGTTAGCAAGGCGTGTTTTTTAATCAATAAAGCAAACGCTCTTTTAACTTCTACTATATTTTTAATCAGAGAATTGAAATACAAAAACAACGAGTTGAAGTTGTCAACCCATACAATTCTATGACAGTAATTTTATACATGTGTTTCAAAAACTGGTAGCTGACGGCTGAATGCTTACAACATAATAGATAATTAATATGTCTATGAGGCTGTCACCGAATAATTAATTATTAATTATTAATTATTAAGAGTTGATAGTCAATTAATTATTGCTCTGCTGATTAAATATCAAAGCACTGATAGATATTGATTTCAGCCTTTTTGGGTCTAAAAAAAGTGCAAGTTTTGGGTCTAAAAAGCGCAAAAAGCTAGTATTTGAGGATGATTATGGCAGAAAAATCTTGGGACAATTTTGACGACTACCTCCTCTATAATTTCCATTTCTCCTGTCTCCTGTCTCCTGTCTCCT
>JBFRWR010000359.1:0-4201 GCA_051439685.1 Trichodesmium sp. | reverse complement strand
GGAGAAAAATGTATGAAAAAACACATTTTTTGGCGATCACTTAAGTAGTTTTACTGAGCTTCTATGATGTTTTCTCCTTTCTCCCCTGCTCCCTTCTCCCCCTCTCCCCACAAGCTTTTCAGGAGTTCTGGGTAATGGATAGCTTTAAGGGAGAGGTAATTATCAATTATCCATTATCCATTATCCATTATTAAACCCCTATTCCCTATTCCCTGACTTCTGAAAGAAGTCTATTAATTTCTAAATTTAGGATTAACAAATTCATTCAATCCTTCTCCTAATAAAGATAAACCAATTACCATTAAAGTTAAAGCACAACCAGGAAAAAAAGCAGTCCACCAAATACCTGTAGGTAAAGCATCTAAAGCCAACCTTAAATCATTTCCCCATTCAGCAGTTTCAGGAGGTAATCCTAATCCTAAAAATCCCAATCCTCCTAATACTAAAACTGCATCCGCAGCATTAAGAGTAAACAACACAGGAACACTCTGAATAACATTCATAAATAAATAACGAGTCAACACTCTCCAAGTATTAGCTCCCATCGCTCTTGCTGCTTCAATAAATAATTCTGTTTTGACACTAACTGTATGGTTACGAACTACTCGATAATACTGAGGAATATAAGCAATACTCAAAGCGATCGCTGCATTTAATATTCCTTTTCCCACGACAAAAGCTAAAGTTATAGAAAGTAATAATCCAGGCAAAGTATAAACAGTATCCATAAAAAATATTAAAATTTTATCAATTCTGCCCCCTAAATAACCACTTACCATTCCTAATGGCACACCAATAATTAAACTTAATATAGTGGCTAAAATCACAACTTGCCAAGCCATTTGTGCCCCAAATAATGTTCGAGAAAATACATCATAACCTTGACGACTTGTACCGAAAAAATGTGAAAAAGATGGTGGTTGATGAATGGGGTTACTAAGAAATTCTTGTGGGTTTTGAAGCAAGCCTAAATTTTCTAAAAGTGGGGATGAAACAGCAATTAATATAAAGAAAGCTGTAATAATTAAACCTACCCACATCATTTGCATTGAAATAGTGGTTTTACTAGATAGAGTGAAAAATTTACCTAGGGAAAATCTACTTGTCATAATCTGATAATTGCTCAACTTAAGAAATAGGATTTTAGCATAATATTGATACCAATTTCGATGAGCGAAAAGCTGGCCTCAGCCTATAATAACATTGAATCCGCTTTTCCTTTGTTTCAGCTTGAGTGACTAAAAAGTTAGGATTTTGAGCTGACTATAGTAGAAAAATAAACAGATAAAATATCTGGATATCTTCTCTAAATTTCCTATTGCTCCTGACTCCTTTCTCTGCCAAAATACTTTATTCAGCAAACCCTAATTATCAATTATTCATTATTCATTATTCATTATTCCCTATTGCTCCTGACTCCTTTCCCTACCAAAATACTTTATTCAGCAAACCCTAATGATCCATTATTAATTATCAATTATCAATTATCAATTATTCATTATTAATTATTCATTATCCCCTATTTCTCCTGACTCCTACCCCTACCAAAATACTTTTTCAGCAAACCCTAATTATCAATTATCAATTATCAATTATCAATTATTAATTCCATAGCCACCCATTAATAGTAAAACGACTATCTACAAAATTTTTAGAAGGGCAATTTACTGGTAAAACTTCGTGCCAGTAACGACTAAGAAAGAAAATAATCGTATTATTTTTAGGTGCGATTTTTTTAAATGAATTTGCCTGCTTATAGTAATTATTATCTATTTTTTCATCATATAAAACTAACTCTCCCCCAGAAAATTGTTTAGGTTGTTGATGAAAATAATAAACATAAGTAATTTCCCTATTAGCAACCTCTGGTATTCCATTATCATTATGTGCTTGATAATAATTACCATGATTATGAGCTGTTACTTGTGCTTCTATTCGAGCAATAGGAAATTCTTGATGACCAAGTTTAGCTAAAACTTGAGGTAAAACTAATTTAATTCGTTGACTAATTCTAGTTTTAGAAATAGGCGCTAAATGCAATACCATTGATTTCCGAAAATCAGAATCATTATCACTTAAGCTAGTAAGACTTTTTTCAAAATATCCTTCCATTTTAATCGCAGATTCGAGAATTGTTTGATTTTCTGCGGTTGTTAAAAAATTCTCAATTATTACACATTTTGATTTAATGATATTTTGATTATATTTGTCACTCAACATAATTCAATTTAATAAACGTACAGTTTCTTGAGTAGGAAGTGGGGAGAATTCATTAATGGATAATTGATAATGGATAATGGATAATTACTTTTGGTTAAAACCATCAGATTGAATATAGCATTTTTAAATGAGATATAAATCTAGATTGACTTTTTTTATGATAAAAAATAAAAATCTTGTCTTTAATTCCCACTAATTTTTGTGAAAAGCTAGTATGAAATACTGTTTCCCCTTCTTCACTATTCCCAGTTAAGTGTTCCCTATTCCGTTTTTCAGAGAACTAGATTTCCGTATTTCAAATGAAAATGCTATATCAGGAAATATTATTTCTTTTTTTAAATAGAAATCTTTATACTTCATTTTTGTCGGTAAACAGCAAGCCCTAATTAACACTAAAAAATGCTGTAATTATTAATTATTAATTATTCATTACTCATTATTTCTCCGTATCCACCCATTAATTGTAAAGCGACTATCTGCAAAAGTCTGAGAAGGACAACTTACTGGCAATACTTCGTGCATATAACGACTTAGGAAAAACACAATACTATTATTTTGAGGTTCTATTGTTTTAAATGTGTCAGCTTTGACGTAATATTTTCCTTGAATTTTACTATCATAAATTATTAAATTACCTCCTGTAAAAGCTTTTGGTTCTTTATAGAAATAGTAAACATAGGTAAGCACTCTAGTCGCAGTATCTGGAGAACCATTATCATTATGAATTTTATAAAAGTTCTGATCATTATGAGCAGTTAACTGGCTTTCAATTTCTCCTATTGAAAATGTAGGAATATCTAATTTATTTAGCACGTCAAGAAAAACTTCTTTGATTCTCTTGACTATCAATTCTCGATATTTTGGAAAAGAATGTAAGACTAAGGAACGACGATAATTTTCAGCTTTTGTTGATGTTGTAGTGGGTACAAAATCTGATTCTTTTTGTAAAACGTAATTAAATAATTGTTGACTATCAGATGGGGTGAGAAAATTTTCTATAAGTAGATAATGAGATTCTAAATCATCTTTTTTAGGAGTGGGAGTCGGATAATTTTTAATATTAGTTTGAGTATTTTCTGGTTGTAAGTGTTGTAAATAAATTGGTGGTTCAGTTACCATTCCTACTAAGTGTTCACTGGGAAAACATAGAGCAGAATGACCTTCTGCTAGAGGAATTTGAAATAAGGTAGAATTTTCTACTTTTTGATGTTTAGATAATAATACTTTGGCTAAAAGTTTGAGTAATGGTGCATCAGATTTGAGATAGATTGTATATTGATGTCCGCCTATTAATAGCAATTGAACTTTTACTTCTTGAGGTACGTTTTGTGATGTACTAAATGTCATAATTTCTGACAATAATTGATTTTGTAGTTTGTTTAATCCTATGTAATTGCTTCAAGCTTTTATCTACTAGATAGTGGTTCTCATTTCCTAAGAACCTAAACTTTTATATCTCAAAAAATTAAGAATTGCTATCCTGATACTAATTGTTCCTTTTAAAAGTCTCAGATGAGATTAATTTTTTCTAACTCTCTAACTCCTGAACCAGTCAAAAATTACCCAAGTAAAACTTCTCGACATATCCTCTTATCCTCTTTTGACTCTTCTGAGAATTGCTCAAGAGATGAAAGATGGAAATTTTCCATTTACTGAAATAAAAAGTCTCAGATGATATTCGTTTTTTCTAACTGTCTCACTCTCGAACCAGTCAAAAATTATCCAAGTAAAACTTCTCGACATATCCTCTTTTTTACTAATGTAAAAAGTGACGCATTCCAGTAAGTATCATTGCCAAACCTAATTCATTTGCTGCGGCAATAGAATCTTTATCTCTCAGACTACCACCAGGTTGAATAATTGCAGTTATTCCTGCTGCTGCTGCTGTTTTTACTGAATCATCAAAAGGGAAAAAAGCGTCACTAGCTAATACTCCTCCAATAGCTTTTTCTCCTGCTTGTTCCAAAGCTATTTTTACTGC
>JBFRWR010000358.1:0-6252 GCA_051439685.1 Trichodesmium sp. | reverse complement strand
AAATCTGAGGTAGTAGGTAAGAAGAGGGAAAATATTGGAAGCAAAATTATTCTCTCTCACCTCTTTTTTCCCAGAATTGTAGAGGTGCCTAACTTTCGATACTCCTACTGGAAAAAATCTGAGGTAGGAGGTAAGGAAAGGAGAAATATTTGAAGTCAAATTATCATCTATCACCTCTTTTTTCCCAGAATTGTAGAGGTGCCTAACTTTCGATACTCCTACTGGAAAAAATCTCAGGTACTCGCTAAGGAAAGGGAAAATATTTCAAGCAAAATTATCCTCTCTCATCTCTTTTTTCCCAGATAAATTATCAGAATTTTAGAGGTGTCTAACTTCCGAGACTACTATCGGAAAAAATCTCAGGTACTCACTAAGGAAAGGGAAAATGTTTCAAGCAAAATTATCATCTCTCCCATCTTTTTTCCCAGATAAATTATCGGAATTTCAAATATTGAATAAAAATCCCACTGCTAGGAGCAAAATATTATAAATATTACTAACCTTGATACCCACTGAAATATCAATCATAAAAAACTAGGATAGGGTGATGAAGCAAACTTAACTCAGGATTGAGTATTATCATTTTTCTATCCATCATCATTCATGTTAAAATTATTTTCATACAATCCTTTGTTATTTTGATTATGAAAAAAATTATCACATTTTTATTGCTAGTTACTCTAGCATTAACTATATCAATTGCTTGTAGTAATAATTCCGATATTTCAGAAAATACAGATAATAATATTCTGAGTATCTATAACTGGTCAACATATATTAGTCCTGAAGTAATAACAGAATTTGAGGATAAATTTAATGTCAAAATTCAATACGATACTTACGAAAGCAATGAAGACTTATACGCCAAAATTAAAGCAGGAAATCCTGGTTATGATGTAGCTTTTCCGGCTGATTATATGGTAAAAATTATGGTTTATGAAGGATTACTAGATGAACTGAATCAAGACAACATTCCCAATCTAAAAAATCTCAATGATAAATTTATTAATCCTCCCTACGATCCTGGAAATAAATATAGTGCTGCTTATCAATGGGGAACAATGGGAATAGGTTATAACTTCAAAGCAACTGGAGAAAAAATTGATAGTTGGTCAGCTATGTTCGACCAGAAATTTAAGGGGAGAGTTGCATTATTAGATGATATGCGTAGTAGCTTTTCTATTGCTTTAATTTCTCTTGGTTATAATCCTAATACAACTAACCCAAAAGAAATTAATGAAGCAAGAGATTTTATAATTAAAAATAAACAGGTGATCGCTGTTTTTGCTCCTGATACTGGTCAAAATTTATTAGACCAAGGAGAGGTAGATTTAACCTGTGAATGGAGTGGGGATATTTTTCAAGTTATGAAGGAAAATCCTCACCTTCGTTATGCTATTCCTAAAGAGGGAAGTATTCTCTTAACAGATAATATGGTTATTCTTAAAGGAAGTAGAAATAAAGAGCTGGCAGAAAAATTTATCAACTTTATTCTTGAACCAGAAATAGGAGCAAAAATCTCAAATTTTATTAAGTATGCTACTCCAAATCAAGCAGCAAAAGACAAAGGTTTAATCGAAGCTTCCGATCTGAATAATCCTGCTATTTATCCCCCCCCAGAATTATTTGCTAAACTTAATTATATTCAAGACCTTGGTCAAGCTACAATCTTATATGATGAAGCTTGGACAGAAGTTAAATTAGCAGTTGGTAATTAAGTATTCTGCTATTAGCAGTCAGCAATCAAGTGCATAAATGAATAATTCCTTTTCAGGTTAAATAAGTATAGTTTAGTTGTAACTTTTAATTTTCCTTGAAGGCTAATTCCTCCTTCTAGGATAGTGAGATAATAATTTAATAATTTATAGCTTATAGCTGACGGCTGAATGCTTACTTTGATAAATAGATATATCAACAAAAGAGGGAGTAGGGAGTAAGAGAGATAATTAATGATTTATGTCCGATAATTAATTTAATTTAATTTTTTATTATTGGAGATGTCTAATAGTAATTTTCAATAGATTGTTTGTTAAGGAAATAGGGAATTAAATAAGGGAAAAATACAAAACTATTTGTCACTATAACTATATCACTTTAGCGGGATAGGGTAAGATATTAATCTTCTATATTTTAATCCTTTGACCTAGTTCTTCTTCTTTTATGTTTAATCCTGCAAAAATCTATTAATAGTTATTTGAGAAGCAGTCTCTAAATTAGACGTAAATATTCAACTATCATAAGTTACCTTTTCCTAGGTAATAGTGATAAAACACCAAAAAAATTATAAGTATTCAGCCCTCAGCTAGCTTTTTATAGAGGAACTGTATATCGATCATTAGTTATTAAATGATTGTCTTGCTATAGGTAATTAGTATTCAGCGAAGATTGAGGAATAATTGAAAGTATAAATTAAAGGCTAATATCTGATAGTGGTTTTCCATTAACAAAAATCTGCTATTAAATCATAGATAAATTATATTACTGTACAAGTATTCATCTGACTTATAGGAAAAAATAGTAAATTTTAAATTAGCAGTCAAACTAAGTATTAATCCATGATAAATTTTATAACAAGAAAAATTTATTTGCTTCTTTGATGGACTTGATAAGGCTAAGATTCAGATTATTTCTGAAACAAGAGAAAAATCCAAAAGCTGACAATAGCTGAGGTAGTAATTCCTATCTAAATTAAATAATCAGAAACCATAATTTACTCATAAATGGAAGATATAGCAGTTTCACTCATTAATATTTCCAAAATATTCAAAAGTCAACATCAAAACAATTTTATTGCAGTAAATAACATTAATCTTCAGATCAAAAAATCAGAATTCTTTTCGATACTTGGTCCGTCTGGATGTGGCAAAACCACTACATTAAGAATGATTGCTGGTTTTGAAATTCCCACATCTGGAGAAATTTATATTCAAAATCAACTAATGGGAAATACTCCCCCATTTCATCGTCCAGTTAATACAGTTTTTCAGAATTATGCTCTATTTCCTCACCTAACAGTGGCAGAAAATATTGCTTTTGGATTAGAAATGGAAAATTTGTCAAGGTCAGAAATAAACAGTCGGGTAACTGATACTTTGACTCAGGTAAAATTAATAGATATGCAGAAACGTTATCCCCGACAATTATCGGGTGGGCAACAACAAAGAGTCGCTTTAGCTAGAGCATTAGTTAAACAACCAGGAGTGTTATTATTTGATGAACCTTTGGGTGCTTTAGATTTGAAATTACGCAAAGAAATGCAGTTGGAATTAAAGCAAATGCAGCAAAGGTTAGGTATTACTTTTATATATGTTACTCACGACCAAGAAGAAGCTTTAACAATGTCTGACCGAATAGCAGTTATGTACGAAGGAGAGGTTTTACAAGTAGGTAGTCCTGTAGATATTTATGAACAACCAAAAACTCGTTTTGTGGCTGAGTTTATTGGGGAAAGTAATTTTTTAATTGGGAAGATAATTGAGCATCAACAGGATAAAACTTTGGTTTTAATAGATGAAACTTTCTCTTTATTTATATCTTCTGTTAAGCATCTGCCAATAGATACAATTATTACTTTAGCTGTCAGACCAGAAAAAATAGAAATTTACCCCCTCAATCATACAGGAGAATCTCATATCTTAGGAATTGTAGAAAATATTGTTTATATTGGTACAGATACTCGTTACGTTGTCGGTTTAACTGAGAAAACTAAGATAGTTATTCGCCGACAGAATATTAATCGTTTATATCTGAATCAATATTCTATTGGTACTCAAGTTAAGGTTAATATTCCTGTGGAAAATATTACTATTCTCGCAGAAGGTTTGTCAGACAAAGAAAGGTTAAAGTTAGGATAATTTGAGTAATTATATTATTGTATTACCCATAAAGATTGAATTTATCAGTACCTATGCAAAATTAATTTAAGATTTTTCAGAGATTAGGGACTAGGGAGTAGAAAAAAAATACTTGTAAACTTTGATAAGTAGAGCAAAAATAATTTCCTCTACCTACCTAACCTCGGTAGTAAATATACAATTAATTTTGCTTGACTACTTATTGAAAGCTATTTAATTTAACTGAAAAAGAGAGGGAGAAGTTTCAGAAGAGGCAGAGGAGGAGATTAGAAGTATTTTTCAACCTTTTTCCGTCAAACTTATTTCAGATATTAGGGAGTAGGGAGTACGGAGTAGGGAGTAGAAAAAATACTTGTACACTTTGATCGGTAGAGCAAATTATTTTTGCTCTGCCTACCTAACCTCAGCATTAAATATACAATTAATTTTGCTTGACTACTTATTGAAAGCTATTAATTTAATTGAAAAAGAGAGGGAGAAGTTTCAGAAGAGGCAGAGGACGAAATTAGAAGTATTTTTCAAACTTTTTCCGTCAAACTTATTTTTTGCACAGATTTATTTTTGAGCATTCCTGAGATATTTGATTTGGAATAGCAGTTTTTGGATACTATCAAAAGAAATTTGTCAATAGTTCTAATTACTTAGATATCAAAGCCTCTTCAAAATAAGTTTTTTTGAGATTTATTCATCCGTAGAAACAGTATAAATTTTTGCACCTCATATTGACGAAAAATATAAGGTTGTAGCTTTTTCTAGGGAAAATTTCTTATTTTTAAATACAAGATTAGCACAATAAGCTATGTATCTACATGATACCAAATCGCTGAAATAACGCAAGTCGGTGAAATATTTTGTAATAATTAGCCGAAATCAGAGATTTTTTGATAAGTAGAAAAAATAATAAGAGTTTATTTTATTTTTTTTCCTTATACTTTTGCGTTCTTGCGGGAAACTGTTTTTTGATTTTAGTCATGGAAGAAGGCGATCGCTACTTCTGTAGGAAAGTGAAGATTTTAAGTAGGTAAATGAGAAAATTTATAACTACGTCATTGCGACTGGAACGGAGTGGAAGGTTTGCGGAGCATTCCGGAACGGATAGCAATCTCAAGGTTTCGATACATCAATATTTCGTTAAATGTTAGGTTTATTAGCCCGTGACTACTTATCTGCTAGATATCTAATTTAAAGAAACATTCTCTTTTCAGTTGGGTTAAGAAATTTAGATTGGTTCTCAGGGGTTAAGCCAACAAGTATATTTTCTGTTGGGCTGAACCTATTTTCCCTAGCTACAATATTCTGAGTAAATTATCATAAAATGATCTTAGACTTCTTTCAAATTTTACTCATTCCACAAAAATCTTAATTAGCAGACAATAAATTCCTTAATCCAGGCTTTTTGGTTTTGGTAATAGTCAACATTATCCTTACTAAATAGACCATTATCCTCATAAATTGAGTAGTCGATTTTTTCCATCAAAGAGTTTAGTAAATTATCTAATTTTGCCATCTCTATAATTTCTCCCATTCTATCAGCTTGAGATTCAGATAATTCTGGTAGATTTACCAATTTAGAATATTATTGAGTCAGACTTTTTTGCTTTGATGTTAGTTGGTAAGACTCAATAGTAAATTTTGACAATATTATCTTACTTTTCTAGTCTGACTAAAATTCTCCAAAAGATCGACTTACCACTTCCGAGTGCCTCTACCAATATTTCTCTCTAAAAATATCAAAGTTTCATCAGACAAATCTTTGAGTATCTGACTTAATTTTCCTAAAACAGCGACTCGACACTTCCGAACGCCTCTCCTCATATTTCTCTCTAAAAATATCAAAATTTCATCAGATAAACCTCTAGGTGTGTGACGCTTATTTTCTCAAAAGAGCGACTCGCAACGTCCGAGCGCTTCTATCTATATTTCTCTGTGAAAATTGAAAAGTTTCATCAGACAAACCTTTGAGTATCTAACTAGATTTTCCCAAAGGAGCGAGTCGCAACGTCCGAGCGCTTCTCTCAATATTTCTCTGTGAAAATTGAAAAGTTTCATCAGACAAACCTTTGAGTATCTAACTAGATTTTCCCAAAGGAGCGACTCGCCACGTCCGAGCGCTTCTCTCAATATTTCTCTGTGAAAATTGAAAAATTTCATCAGACAAACCTTTTGCTATCTGACTAGATTTTCCGAAAAGAATGACTTAGCACTTCCGAGCGCCTCGACTAATACTTCTGTCTTAAAATTGAAAAGTTTCATCAGACAAACCTTTGAGTATCTAACTAGATTTTCCCAAAAGAGCGACTCGCCACGTCCGAGCGCTTCTCTCAATATTTCTCTGTGAAAATTGAAAAATTTCATCAGACAAACCTTTTGCTATCTGACTAGATTTTCCGAAAAGAAT
>JBFRWR010000357.1:0-17472 GCA_051439685.1 Trichodesmium sp. | reverse complement strand
GTTAGATCAGAGCCGGTAGTATCGGTTAAAAAAGTATAGAAACCGGGTTTGTATGAGATGCTCTACCATACCGACATCTGTATCCCATAAACCCGGTTTCTTAGAACACTTCAAAACAAGGGGATTTGATCTAGCAATTCCCATATTCGTGAGGTACAAAATTCTTTGGTTTTAGAGAACACTTAACTGTTCAAGAATTGAGAATTTAGAATTTAGAATTTAGAATTGAGAATTACCTCTCCTTGAAAACGGATAGGATTGATGAACAGGAAAATTTTTATTTGTTATCCCCCTAAAAGGGGAGGCTTTAAACCACAATATTTAGGTAAAACTTAACTGGGGGAAGGGAATAGGGAGTAGAGAGTAGAGAGTAGGGAGTAGTAATTCTTAATTCATACGGAATATACAGCAGATTGCAAGTAAATGAGGTACAGTCCTTAATTTGATAAATTCCCACTATTTGAAAAACTGGTATACAAACTATTTTTGCTGTACCTCATAAACCTGAAATAGGCTGTATATAATTAAATGTGTAATTAATTTTTGATCAGCACTAAGAGGATGTTTGAAAAGTATGAATTTGGATTTAGATATCCCCTATCCACCCTTTAAAAGCTATCCCTTATCAGGAACTCGTGAAACCTTGTCGGAGGGTGGGAAGAAGGGGAAGAGGGAGAAGAGGGGTGAGTAAGAATTTTGTCTACATTCCTCACTTATAGTGTATTTCTCAATACAATTTTCTCCCAAAAAAGCCTCTCCCAGACTTACTCATAACTTGTCTATTTTGTCTATTTTTATCTTAAGTAAAGATGTTTATAAAGCATAGCTTTAAAAGGCGGGAATACAACGGAAACTAACCCTTAAAAAGGGTGCTTCAGGGGGAGCAGTGACTTATCAAACAACCTCTAATATCTAATTAATTTTGTGTAGGTAATTAACACAATCCTGAGTAGTTAATAAATTGTTTAGTTATTAATTATTCAAACTCCATAGATAGCAATTATTTGATGATTTTAAAAAATTAATATTTATTTCTAAGAATATAGACAAAAATATGTGATTAAATTAGATAGGAATGATCAGCTTAGACCCATTGAAATTGCATATCTTAAAACAGAGGAAGGAGTCCCATTACCCTCTCCCGGTATCCGCGTCTCCGCGTCAGTCAAAACTAGCAAGTTAGATGCATACAAACTTAATTAGGGGTGACATTTTTTTTGAATATTTAGATATTAGTTAGAGAGTAAATTTAGGTTAAATGACTAATAGTATTGGAGCGGTTTCTCAATCAGATTTAGTAAGTCGGCGACAATTATTACGCCGTCAAAGACGTTTAAGATTAGTAATTATCATTTGGCAAATACTAGCAGTAGGAGGTTTAACTGGTTCTATACTCTGGGCAATAACTCAACCTATTTGGCTAATAACCAAACAAGAACAATTAAGTGTAGAAGGTAATCAATTACTTTCAGATAGAGCTATATTATCTCTAATTCCTTTAGAATATCCTCAGTCTCTTTGGGGTATTCAACCACAAATCTTGGCTGAAAATTTAGAGTCTCACGGCCCAATTGCTAAGGCAGAAATTAGTCGTCATTTATTCCCTCCCAGTTTAAAGATTGAGATTACAGAAAGACGTCCTGTAGCAATTACTCAATTCAAGACAAAAGTCGGTAGTCGCTCAGAAAAAATGGGTTGGTTAGATGCGGATGGCAACTGGATACCCTTAGAAAGTTTTTCTGCTCTAGAAAGAACTGAATCTTTACCAACTCTAAAAGTTATTGGTTATACTGAACAATATCATCAATATTGGCATTTGCTATACCAAAGTTTAAGCCGTAGTCCTGTTAAAGTATTTGAAATTAATTGGGAAGACCCAGGAAATTTAATTCTGACAACGGAACTAGGAATAGTACATTTCGGACCCTATAGTTCTCGATTTAGTGAACAATTAAATGTTCTAGATCAAATGCGAGAATTACCAGACCAATTAGACGTTCGTCGAATCGCCTATATTGATTTGAAAAATCCAGAATCTCCTTTAATTCAGTTGCCAGAAAAATCTAGATAAATCAAAATTTCATCAAGTTTAATCTATAGCAATCCTCTAATATATTTGTGGCAAAAATCTTACTGATTTTTAGGTAACAGGGAACAGGTAGGAGTTTCAACTTTTTTATCTACTTTTTGATTTGTCGCAACCTATTTAGGGTTGCTATATTTGACTCTTAAATAATTTGTGAAACAAGACTGTAATATCAAGTAACATTAATTAACCGCAATGTAGGGACGTTGCATGCAACGTCCCTACCATGCTCCTTACTCCCTACTTCCTGCTCGTTAAATTTTTTCTTGTGGTTATTCAAAGAGACATGATATAAAGGGTGTTTGTCTCTTTTCCCAAAGCAAAAAAGAGATTTGGAAACCAAACTCCCTACAATAAAATACTAAAATCTCTAGGCAGATTCCTATATATCTATAGCAATATAATTATATAATTTAAGCTGTCGGATATTATATGATTTTAGAGAACAAAGAAGAGATTCAAGAGAAAAAAATGTATATTATAATTTGAAAAAAATTTGATTTTTTACATCTAATTCCTGATTGCTATAAATAATTTCCGACAAAAATTGTGTTTTTTAATTGTGTAATCCTATTTATTTTTAAATCCGATAATGGATTAATCCTCAATTGATTATTATAATGTTTATAACAATTAATTTTAACTGAAAACTTGGGAACTAATCACTCCTGAATCCTATCAAAATAGTATTCTAATACTGAGGTTAAAAATAATAGAATGTGAAGATGAAGGTTTATTTCTTGGTAGAGTAAAGATTTTAGATAAAATACTTATCAAAAAAAAAATCAATAAAAATAAAATATTAGACGTTTAAATATCAGGAAAGTTCCCAAAAAGACAAAATAAATAAATGCTCTGAGAATGTTGGATAATTATACAACATACCTTAGAATATGACTGATTAATATCTGGCAAGAGCTATCCTGTTAAGCTATAAACTAACTTAAAGTAAAAAATTGTATATCTACCATCCCCAATAATGATAGTAAATAATCAACCAGGGGTCATCAATGAAAGTTCCCCAACCCAAGGACAAGGACATTTTTCAGTGCCCAAAAATGTCTCTAATCCTTTTAGCAGTAATTCAGGATTTTATAGAGAACAAAACAATGACCCCAAAGGTATGACACAAGAAGAGTCCAGGAGTGATGATATAGTGCCAAGTAATGCAGCAAGAATTAAAGTAATTGGTGTGGGAGGGGGTGGCGGCAATGCTGTTAACCGGATGATTGCTAGTGAGGTCTCTGGTATAGAATTTTGGACCGTTAACACAGATGCCCAAGCTTTAACCCTATCTAATGCCCCCAAACGTTTACAACTTGGACAAAAGTTAACAAGAGGTTTAGGAGCAGGTGGTAATCCTGCTATTGGTCAAAAAGCGGCTGAAGAATCCCGCGATGAAATAGCTAATGCTTTAGATCATCCAGATTTAGTATTTATTACTGCTGGAATGGGAGGCGGTACTGGTACTGGTGCAGCTCCAGTAATAGCTGAAATTGCTAAGGAAGCAGGTTCTCTGACAGTAGGAATTGTGACTCGCCCCTTTACTTTTGAGGGGAGACGGCGAGTTAGTCAAGCTGATGAAGGAATAGCTGCTTTACAAAGCAGAGTGGATACTTTAATCGTGATCCCCAATAATCGCTTACTATCTGTAATTAATGAACAAACTCCTGTACAGGAAGCGTTTAGAATTGCAGATGATATCTTACGTCAAGGTATTCAGGGCATTTCAGATATTATTACTGTGCCTGGGTTGGTGAATGTTGACTTTGCTGATGTCAGAGCAATTATGGCTGATGCTGGTTCTGCACTGATGGGAATTGGTATGGGTTCTGGTAAGTCTCGCGCCAGAGAAGCAGCAAATACAGCAATTTCTTCTCCTTTGCTAGAATCTTCTATTGAAGGAGCCAGAGGAGTTGTGTTTAATATTACTGGTGGTACTGATTTAACATTACATGAAGTTAATGCTGCTGCTGAGACTATCTATGAAGTTGTCGATCCCAATGCCAATATTATTTTTGGGGCTGTAATTGACGAAAAACTTCAGGGAGAAGTTAAAATTACTGTGATAGCTACTGGTTTTAGTGGAGACCCGCAAACTAAACCTACTCAAGAAATGGTGCAACCTAGAAGAGTTGTTCCAACTTCTGCTCCTACTCAAACTACTGAACCACAGAAAAAAGCTCCGGGATTAGATATTCCTGATTTTCTGCAAAGGCGACGAACTCCACCTCCCCGGTAAAATTAAAGAAAAGGAAATTTCTTGATCTCTAACTAAGGCATCATGTAAAAATAAGTTGTACAAATTTTATCTGATATAGATTGTAAAATCTAGCTTCCATTTTAAAAAATGTTCAGGTTATTTTTACACGGCTCCTAACTCCCTATAAGCTCTATTTTTATCAAAATAATTGGGTTGCGCCACCCCCCCTTTTACCTTTTACTTTTAAGGCGAAATATTTTTGGAGGGTTGCTCTAATTCCCGTTACAAGAATAAATTCTGAATTCTATATGACTTACGCAGTGACACTATATATACCGCTTAAAAACTATAACGTTGTATATATGTAGTGTTTATAAGTCAAAAATGCGTAAGTCCTGTTCTAACTTCTGACTTCTGACTTCCTTAAGGCTGATTTTATGACATCAAGTATTCCTGTTGCTTTAACTATTGCTGGTTCTGATAGTGGTGGTGGTGCGGGTATTCAAGCAGACTTGCGTACCTTTGCTTTTCACTGTGTTCACGGTACGAGTGCTGTGACTTGTATTACTGCTCAAAATACTTTGGGAGTGACAAGAGTTGATGCTTTGTCGTCGGCAGCGGTTAAAGCACAAATTGAAGCGGTTGTGCAAGATATAGGTGTGCAAGCGACTAAGACAGGAATGTTGCTTAACCAAGATATCATTTTGGCTGTAGCTGAGGAGGTGGAAAGTTTAAATCTCAACCCCCTGGTGGTAGACCCAGTAATGGTATCTCGCGCAGGTGTTCAATTGATTGATGATTTGGCTGTGGCAGCTCTACAAAATGTGTTGCTGCCCAAAGCAAGTATTGTTACTCCTAATGTTTATGAGGCAGAAATTTTTACGGGTTTAGAAATTAATAGTTTAGATGATATGCAGATAGCAGCAGAGAAAATTCATAAACTAGGAGCAAAGATAGTTTTGGTGAAGGGAGGTTCTATGAAAAATCAGCTCCGTGGAATAGATGTTTGGTTTGATGGCGATCGCTTAGAAATCTTGAAAACTGCTAAAGTGGAGACTAATAATACCCATGGCACAGGTTGTACCCTTTCTGCTGCAATAGTGGCCAACTTAGCTCAAGGCCAAGATTTATTTTCTGCTGTTAAACTTGCTAAGGATTATGTCACAAAAGCATTAAAATATGCTTTAGAAATTGGTCAAGGTCAAGGTCCGGTAGGACATTTTTTCCCTTTATTATTAAATTACTAAGAGACCGTTTATAAACAAAAATTTCAGCCCTTGTAGTGGACTTACACAACTAAAATAGTGCAATAGTAGGTGCAGGTTTCAGCGGAAATTTTCATGCTTACCCTAAGATTAAGTAAATCCGTCCTAATGCACAAAATTAGATGTGTCATTCTCTAATTTTTCATAATTTAAGGTGCGCCGTAACCCAGGAAATATGTAAGCATTCAGCCGTCAGCAATTAGCAAGCTTCCTCCTGAGAAACTGTGGGCTTCAGCTATTGCTATTGATATGGAATAAAAGCTTTATTTCCACAATTTTCTTCAGGGATATGATTAAACCAGAATTAAACTTACTATAAAAAAAGTCTAAAAGTTAGCTCTATATTGATTTTCAAGGCGAGGTATTATTGCGGGAAGCTGAGAGCTGACAGCTACTCCCTTCCCGCTAGAAGATTACCTAACTACATTTTGCTCTAAACTATATGCTGCAATAGTCTACTAATTATAATTTTGTGCCGGGAAGGGAGTAATAGCTGTTTACGCAGCATTCCGCAGGAAATGCTTACCGAAATATCAAAATTTTTCACCTTAAGATTTACTTGATAAATACCTTCTAATTAATCAAAATCCTTAGTTTTTATTATCACCAAAATTTAGATTAATTTCTTAAATAAAAATCATTAGTTTTCATCCAAGTCAAACTTATGAAAATTGGAAAAACTCTTAATATATACTGAAAAAAATTAACAAAATGGCTAGTAGTTAATTAGTAACTATCAGCCATTTGTAAATATTACAAACATAAAATATATTTATTTTTTCGCACTACCTAAACGATAGTAACTACTATGACGCCAACTATATTTTTTAGTATTCTCCTCATCTTTACCTTGTGCAGTAGAACCTGCGGTTGAGGAAGATGCTTTTTTCGTTTCCTCTCTAAATAAAGGAGTTGAATTTTTGAGAAGGTCTCTCTGTACTGCAGCAAAAGCATGACGTACTGCCTCGGCAATCTGTTTGTTATAATCTTCTTCAGCTTTTTTTGTTTGGAATTTGAAACCTTCTTGACTTGAAGCATATAGAGGTGGAAGACGATTCAGGGCATAAGTTTCTACATCAGGTCTCTTAATATATTTAGCTAATTTTTGCGGAAGTAAAATAATTTGGCGATTTACTTCTTCTGCTACCATCTCTTCCATAATATTTATATATTTCTTTTTATTATTACCTGATGCCATAGTTAACTATCTCCTTCTAAATATAATTTTTTTTTATTAATTTAGCTGTGTTAATCCTAAGTTAATGAGTAGAATATCCTGATTTATTAGTTAAATAAAATTAACTCACTGTTATTTGTTGATTAATCATAATTAAGTTGAATTTCTCAAGAAATAACAGTAGCAATTAAGTCTTCTATTCTTTTAATATCTTGTTTACCAGCTAAATACCCAATACCTCGATGCAAATGTAGCCGAAATTGGGTGGCCAAACTATTTTGTTCTATATCTATTCCATCATTATAGCAACGTTGCTTCAGAGCTACTAATAAAATGTCAGAAAATTTTCCTCCAAAAATTTTCCATGTTAATTCTAAATTGCTATCAGCAGGAATTGGTACTGGAGAAGGAATGCTGGATTCTGCTAAAGAATAACAAAATGCCCAACGGCAAAGAATATTCCACTGGTCAATTTGAGTATTACGTTTGAGTTTAATTAACTGGTCTTTGGCTGTTTGAGAAATTTTTATTCTTTCAATCGGTGGTTGCATTAAAGATATCTTCTATGTTTTTTTAATAGGGATGATTTTGGTTTATTTTATGATTTTCTATAGATTAATATTATAGTAAATTTACACTCCTATATTGTTTTGATAATTACTATTTGTTAATCTTTTATGATTTTTTTACACCATCTTTGATTTATGAAAAATTTAATATATTTAAAAAGTTTTTACCCGGATAAAAATAAAGGTATTCTAATTATAATCTATAATTTAGCTGTTAATCATAAATTTTTGTAAATCAGTTAGGTAGGGATAGCAATCTGCGCATTGGTTTTCATTAATTGATAATTGATAATGGATAATTGATAATTACCTCTGGTTAAAACCATTCTTGATTGAAGAGTAGGAAATATTATTTCTTTTTTTCCCTTTTTAAGCGGAGGCTTTAAACCAGAATTATTTAATTATTAATAATTAAATAATTCGGTAACAAATCAAAAACTAAATAAAAAAAGTGAGTATCCTATTTTTTAACTTTTTTTGCTTACCAGATAAATAAGGTTTAAAGCTGCTACTGTTAATTATCCTTCTACAGCATTTCGGACTTACGCAGTAACACTATATATAGGATCTAAAAACTATAACGTTGTATATATGTAGTGTTTATAACTCAAAAGTGCGTAAGTCCTGGCATTTTCAAATGAGATGTAAATCTAGATTGAGTTTTTTATCATAAAAAATCTTGTCTTTATTACCCATTAATCCTTGGGTAAAGCTACTATTTAATGCTATTTTCCCTTCTTTACTATTCCCTATTCCCTGTTCCCTGTTCCTTATTCCCTTTTTAATAGAACTAGGTTTCCACATTTCAAATGAAAACGCTATAAGATAATAAGTTGATAATATTATTTCTCCAAAACTTTTCTACATTTTATTTGTCTGGGGAGTAGAGAATAAGTAAAAATTATGAATAATTAACACTAAATGCCTAATAATTATCAAAAAAATTATTATGACTATGTTAATTACTTAATAATTGAAGTGTCACCTAAGTCTAGCATTAATGCAGGGTAATTGGTATAACTCAATAGCTAATAAAGCAGTTCCTCTGATAGGAGGCTAGGTGACTGCTGAATGCTGAATGCTTACAATTTAGATAAACTATATTACTAAAGTTACTGTTAACTATTCTGCTAAAGTTAGGAATAAATTATTTTCAATACCTGTTAAAATCAATCTAGTGAATATTTTTTTAATGATAGATGTTAATTGCAAATCTACATAAATTTTTAACTTCTCCAAGCAAAAAAAAATTGAATCAAAGGGTAATATTTTGGTTTGGCTTGAGTATGACTTTTGCTGTAGTCTATGGTTTTTTGGCACTTAAAAAAGCTTTTGCTAATAGTCTAAGCATACAAGATGATGCTAGACAACATATTTTTTGGATGCAACGTTTTTTCAATCCAGATTTATTTCCCAATGACTTAATTGCTGATTATTTTCAGTCAGTAGCTCCAGCCGGATATACTTATCTTTATAAAAGTGCAGCAACTATCGGAATTAATCCTTTTATTTTGGCAAAAATTATCCCTTTTATTTTAGGTTTAATCTGTACTTACTATATTTTTAGAATAACTTTAGAAATATTACCTGTACCAATGGCAGGTTTTATTGCTGCCTTAGTAATGAATCAAGCTATTTGGATGAAAGATGATGTGGCTTCGGCTACCCCTAGAGCATTTGTTTATCCATTTTTTCTGGCTTTTTTATATTATTTACTCCAGGGTTCATTAGTCAGAATGGGAATAGCGATCGCTCTAGTAGGATTATTTTATCCTCAGTATGTATTTATCGCTTCTGGAATGTTAATTTTGAAACTAATTTCGTGGAAAAATGGCAGGTTTCAACTATCATCAGAAAAACAAGATTTTCTACTTTGTGGAGTTGGTTTAACTACAGCATTTTTTGTTTTATTACCTTATGCTTTAACTTCTTCAGAATTCGGACCAGCTATTAGTCGAGCAGAAGCGATGAAATTGAGAGAATTTTATCCTAATGGGCGTAGTACATTTTTTCATGTTCATCCCAAAGATTTTTGGTTAACTGGTAAACGTAGTGGTATGTTTCCTAAGTCTTTATTTACTCCTGCAACTCAATGTGCAGGATTATTATTGCCGTTTTTATTACTTTTTAATTCTGCTTTTCCGTTAGTCAACAAATTAACCAAGAAAGTTTGGTTATTAGTGCATTTATTATTGTCATCTTTGGGAATGTTTTTTATTGCTCATGCTTTACTATTTCGACTACATCTTCCGAGCAGATACACAGGATTAAGTTTCCGCATAATTATTGCTTTGGCGACGGCGATCGCCTTAACTTTTATTATTGATGCGTTGTTTAATTGGGCAAAACTTTATCAAATAAATAATAGAGATTTGGAAAGCAAACCGAGCATTGATAACTCATCCATTATTCAACCTAATCCTACAAAAAAAACTGTAGTCAGAAATTTTGATAGATGTGTAATTACACTACTATTCACTTCTTTAATCATGGCATCTTTGGTTTTATACCCTGCTTTTGTTAACGGCTTTCCTTTAGTGAAATATAAAGTAGGCAGAGCTACAGATTTATATAGATTTTTTCAACAACAACCTGAAGATATTCTCATTGCTTCTATAGAAGAAGAAGCAAATTTATTACCTACATTTGCTCAACGTTCTATTTTGCTAGGTAGAGAATATGCTATTCCTTATCAAGTTGGTTATTATCGTCAATTTCGCCAACGAACTATAGATTTAATTTTTGCTCAATATAGTTCAAATTTAACAGATGTGAAAAATTTTATTCAAAAGTATGGAATTGATTTTTGGATGATACATCGTGGTGGTTTTACACCAGAATATGTTGAGGATAATAGTTGGTTAATGCAATATGAATCTGCGCAGGATGCGGTTACTTTTTTGCAGTTAAGATATATTCCTGCTTTGGCAACAACTATACCTACTTGTACTGTTTTTCAGAATGATAGTTTATTTGTTTTAGATGCTAATTGTATATTGGGGAGTAGGGATTAGGGAGTAGGGAGTAGGGGTTTGGTCTCCAAACCCAAGAGTCTAGTAGTGAACTGTTTTATCTAAAATTATGCAATGGCAAATTTTTAAGATCGAATTTTCTGTTGCCAGAATGGAAATTCATTTTCTGAAGCACCCAGGCAGAGGTGATGGGTAGTGAAATTTTCCTTCTATTGCGTATAGAGCAATAGCATTTTCATTTTCTGAAGCACCCAGGCAGAGGTGATGGGTAGTCAAATTTTCCTGCTATTGCGTATAGAGCAATAGTAGCTTCATTTTCTGAAGCACTCCAAAATAGGTGATGGATAGTGAAATTTTCTTTCTATTGCGTATAGGGCAATAATAAATTCATTTGCTAAAGTACCCCGCCAGGTGGTGATGGGTAATGAAATTTCCTAAGCAAAGCGTAAAGCACTAACCAAAATATTTGGAATAAAAATATTTGACAGAGGTGGTGCGTTACATTTCATTTTCATGTCACGCAGTGTTTCATGTTGGTTCTTAGCCGAAACGCACCTTACTAAATATTCTCTACTTTAGATGAAACAGCCCACTACTATGGAGGGTATTAGCGAGTGATTTCCTATTCCTAGAAAAAAAGGATATTCTTCCTTAGAAAATCTTGCTGTAAATATTCCAACCGCTAGATATTACCTTTTCATTACCATTGTTGTTAAAGTTATTCAGGTTTGGCGAGCCACTATAGCCATAGTATGATAATTCGCCATTAGGTTTCTGAGCAAATAGAATACCAGAGGTACCTTGGGAATTCACAACAGATGTAAAAATTGTTAAGAGAGCGATAATACTTGCAAGTAAAACTTTTGCTATGCGACTTTGTATGATTTTCATTTCTAGTCCTTCCTTTACTTAGGGGAATATATTATTGTAAGATATTTGTGAGAATTTCAGAAGGTTTAATTGGTTGAATATCGTTGAATAAATCTTGATTTTCTTCTAGGGTTAATTCAAAGTTTTTTTGGGCATTTTCTGGTGTAAATTTACTATAAGAAAGATTGCTCATATAATTACTAAAACGACTATGAATGGGACGTAACTGCGAAGAAGTCCAGTAGGGTGCGTTAGGCAACGCCGTAACGCACCTTAATTATTACCACATATTCTATTATTAGCGGTGCGTTACACTTCGTTAACGCACCCTACTCCTAACGATTTATACAGAGATTCTAATTTAGCAGAAACATCTGGAGGTTTAGCCGTAAAACGAATATAAAAATTCCCATTTTCTGCCTTTTTCTCTAAAACCTTACCATAAACATCCTCACTTTCTTGACCATCCCATAAAAAATTAAGCTTAATATTAATCAAAGCTGGTGGGATATTTTCCTTACCTTGTACACCCTGAATTTCTGCTTCTTTTTCTGATAATTTTACTAAACTGCCATGCTGCAAAAAATCACCAACATTTTTACCATCTAAAACTACATAA
Source organism: Trichodesmium sp. (assembly GCA_051439685.1). Taxonomy (GTDB): domain Bacteria; phylum Cyanobacteriota; class Cyanobacteriia; order Cyanobacteriales; family Microcoleaceae; genus Trichodesmium. The sequence goes on along the minus strand of JBFRWR010000357.1, from coordinate 5,711 downwards.
TGCAGTGATATTTCTTCTTTTAGTGGCAAATATATTTCCTCTTCTTTTGTCAAAACCAAATTATATTTACCACCAATACCACCAACATCATAAATAGTAATTGGTTCCTTAACACCTTTTGGCATTACCTCTTTTTCACCATTAATTTCAATTATTGATCCTACTTCTTTTAAAGTAGTTTCAGAAATTAAAATTTGCCCCCCAGTAGTATAAGATTCAATTCGATAAGTTAAATTTACCTGACTCCCAACAATGCCATATTTTGTTCGTTTTAAAGAACCAATATTACCAACAACAACCTCTCCAGTATTAATCCCAATTCCCATTTCCAAAGGAGGTAAACCCCATTCTTTCATCTGTTTATTCACAGGTTCCATTGCTAACTGCATATCAATAGCACAAGCAACTGCTCTTGTGGGGTCGTCTTTCCTAGTAATAGGGGCACCAAATAAAACTAAAATTCCATCCCCCATAAACTCATCAATAGTTCCCTGATGCTTAGTAATTACATCTGCCATATATCCCAAATAAAAGTTCAGAATTTTCACAACTTCTTCAGGTGATATACGTTCTGATGTCGCAGTAAAACCCCTTAAGTCAGAAGTTAAAATCGTAATTTTACGACGCTCCCCTCCTAATGTTAATCCTTCAGGACTTTCTAATAAAGTAGCTACCACCTCATCAGTTAAATAACGACCAAAAGTTTTCCGAATATCCTGAGCAGTACGAGCAATATAAGCTGTAATAATAACTGCTGATGTGATCATCCCTATAAACGCCGGAACTACAGGCAACCACCAACTCCACAAAAAAGCAACATAAGTGCTAATAAATAAAATTCCACCAGCAGCTAAAATAGCAATTACTTTCCAAATAGAAAAATAACTAACGCCACCCGTAGTTCGCCATTTCCAAGTTGTCGCAGCTCCTACTGTAGACCACAATAAAATCCAGAGCCACTCTAAAGGTTCTGCCCAAATCTTAATTAGAGAACGACCATCAATTGCATAACTAATAAGTTGACTAATAAAGTTAGCATGAACTTCTACTCCACTCATAGGTTCTAAAGTTCTAATTAAGCTACTACTGTAGGGAGTAGAAAATAAATCATTAAAACTTTCACCTACTGCTCCAATCAAAATAATGCGATCGCGTGCCCAGTCAGGAGGTACTCGATCTTCGAGAATATCCATCATGGAAACACTCTCAAAGTAGCGACTGGGACCCCGGTAGTTGAGCAGGATTTGATAACCACCTGCATCTGCTTGTACATAACTACCATCATTAGCTTCAAATGCCTCTAATACAGTCTTTCCCAACAGAATTTTATCATCAACTTGCTCAATACCAATATCAAAATTTTCTAAATATCTCACCGCAATATGAGAAGCAAAACTCCAGACATTTTTCCCATTTTCCAGGGTGACAAATAAATAACCTCGTCTAATTCTTTTATCTGGATCTACTTTTAAATCGTTAGCACCTGCCTGATTTTTTGTCTCCAAAAGTGGTGATGCTTCGATGACATCCCTTTGTCTTTCCCCTACTACCTTTTTAATCCCAACTAAATTGGGGGTAGACTCGAAAACTTCAATTAATTCCTGATGACCAGGTTCCACAGGTAAATCCCGATAAATATCTAAACCAATAACTTTTGGTTCCATTGCCTTCAATTTTTTCAGCAATTTAGCATAGATAGCATCAGGAAAAATGGGCTGCCCAACTGCCCTAACATCGTCTTCATTAATACCTACAATAGCAATTCTATCGTCTGGACTTTCCAAAGGTCGCATCCGCATATAAGCATCATAAGTGCGCCACTCCCAAAACTGTACTAAACCAAGAAAGCGTATTAGGATTACCAACCCTGTTATACTGGGTGCAGTAATCCAAACGCCATTCCATTGATTAAAAAAATGAGTGCATTTATTCCATAACATTGGTTATTAAATTCTATATTATTTTTTATTTTGCTTCTAGTTGACAACAGGGAGCAAAAGGTTCAGAAGCAATATTTTCTAATCCTATTGATGTTAATAACTCCTCCCATTGTCTAGGGTTAGAATTGCGTAACGTAGCTAAAGTAGCGATCGCCTCATTCCAGATTTTGGCTCTTTTATATATTTCTGCTTGTTCTATAGGAGTAGAATTTTTCAACCTTTTTTCTAAGTCTGAGCTGATATCTACTTTTTTGATAGTTCCCTGAACATAAAGATCACCACTACGATAATCAGGATCGCAAACCATCGTAAATATCCAAGTATATTCTTGATTGGCGTTCAGACTTACACTATTTGGCACACTCAGTTCCACAATACCAGAAATTTCAGAAATATTTAGGTCAGCAAAATAGACACTATTACCTGATTCATCAGTTATTTCAAATTCTGCTGACTTTGCCTCATGTTTAGGAATATACACGAAAAATTTAGGATTACTAGAAATTGTAGTTTCCGCATTATCATCTTCTGGTATTAGGGCTATTAATTTGCTTGTTTTAGGAATATCAGCACAGTTTCCACGAGTGCTTGCACCACTGGTTCGACCTGAACGAGACCTTTTTGGCCCAGAAGGTAAATCTCCTGTAATTAATAACTCTTTAGTTAATTCTGCTTTAGCTAATTGTCCAGGGGAAATGGTAGGTGATATGACTAAAGATATGGCAATTGCCAAAGTTGCCCAAGACTTAATATTTTGCCTCTTCATTATTAATCATATCTCCTTCAGTTCAAATATGCACCTATTATTTTTAATCCTAACATACCTCAAAATCACTTTTTTAATCATTTTTTTGGGCGACTTTAAGTTAGTTATTAATTGACAAATCAGGTTGTTGCAGTCATTAAATATTGTCAGGACTTACCCATTAGGAACGAGTTTTGGGCGTTTGAGATTGCGTCGCTGTCCCTTGCTATTGCAAAGCAAAGCTGGCGCTTTTCATGTCGCGGAGCGTTTTCCTGCGGAACATGTAAAACGGAGTTGTGCGCTAGCTAAACGCAATGACAGAATTGCATTGTTTTGCGTCAGTCCTATATATGATAAACTAATTGATAAATTATAACAAAAAAATTTGATTATTATGACAATAGCACCTAATATCCGAGAAATATCACCTGCTGCTCATACCTCAGCAACTCCAGAAATAGAGCCAGAATTTAACTGGAAAAATTGTTGGTATCCAGTTACATTTATTCAAGACTTACCTAAAAACCGCCCTTATAGTTTTTCCTTGTATGATGAACCTTTAGTCTTATTCAGAAATGAAACAGGTCAGATAATATGTCTGGCAGATGTCTGTCCCCATCGTGCTGCTAAACTTTCAGACGGGCAAATAATTGATGGTAAAATTGAATGTTTATATCATGGTTGGCAGTTTGGCAATGGAGGAGAATGTTTGCATATTCCGCAATTACCAAACGATGGAAAAATTCCAGCAAAAGCTTGTGTAAAATCATTTCTTGTGGTAGAAAAACAAGGTATAGTTTGGATGTGGCCTGGGGAAGCAGAAATAGCAGATGAAAATAATATTCCCACTTTACCAGATTTAGAAAAAACAGGATTTGTTTCTTCTGAGAAGGTATCAGAATTACCTTTTGACCAGGGTTTTTTTATTGAGCAAGTTTTAGACCCAGCTCATGTTGATATTAGTCACCACGGTAGTCAGGGAAACCGCAAAAATGCTGCTGCCTTAGAAATGGAAATTCTCGAAAGTTCTATCGCTGGCATCAATGCTAGATTTCGGCGGATGCGCACCCCTGAAGAATCTTGGAAAAATTTAAAGTTTGTTGCGCCAAACTTGGTATTGTTAAATTTTTACATTGAAGAGAAAGGTTGGGTATTTGGGTTAGCATTGTATTCGATCCCAGTCGGTAAAAACCGATGTCGAGTTTTGACGCGAGGTTATCGCAACTTTTTTACCTGGAAAGTGAAAATTACTCCTAGATGGATGATCCATTTAGGTCAAAGTAAAATTTTAGAGGAAGACTTGCCACAGGTATTAGGACAGCAAGAATATATTGACAGGACGCAAAAAAACTTGCAAGAATTATATTTGCCTCTGAAAAGTTCTGATACTATTTTGTTAGAGTACCGAAAATGGCTCGATCGCTTTGGTTCATCTCTACCTTATTATCAAGGTTATGCCACATCTAAACCAGGAAAAAATCAAGATAAAATTGAGAAAGAAGATGTGTCAATGGCTAGATATTATCATCACACTCAATTTTGTAGTTCCTGTAGTCGCGCTCATCAAACAGCTATTCAATTAAAACAGATTTTTGTAGGAGTGGCGATCGCTCTAGGTGCTTTGGGGATAATTACAGAAGATTTTACCGTGAAATTATCAATGGTTGGTATCTCTTTATTGAGTGTGGGGTTAGCAGTTGTTGCTGAGAAGTTAAAAATTAGGTTTGAACGTTCCTATACTCGTAATTAAAAAAGCGTTCAGCAGTCAACATTAAACTTTTAGAAGGGGATTTTAAATCCTGCTCAACCTTCCGGTTTATATCCCAGGTTTCTATCAACCTAAGTAGGGGCGAATGGTCATTCGCCCTATATATGGGGTTTCTGCGTAATCTATAGCGCTACGCATTACAGCGGTTTTCATTTCAGTAAACCACAGTAGGGACGTTGCATGCAACGTTCCTACTAGATTTTGGTTATGACGTGAGGTCATACATTTGAAAAGTGCTGTAAGGTTAGGACATTTCTAAATCCTGTTTGCGCAGCATGACCTAGGAAAACCCTTTATTATTCTACTATTCCCTATTCCCTAGCGCGTAGCGCTATAATATTTCAAAAGCGATCGCCAAAAGTAAAATGAAAATGGTTCGATCCTTCATTATTAAAGCCAAACTCCAAACGCATCCGACCAATAAGCGATTTTGCACTCAAACCTAACCCATAACCCAAACCGTCCCCAAATTTGTCTCGTACACCTGCGGGATTGCCACTAACGCCATCAGCAGTTGCTAGATCGTTCCCATAATCCACAAATAAAGTTCCACCCAACTCAATATCTTGCTTTAACAGCCTAATTTCAGTAATTGGGAAGCGATACTCAGCAGTTGCTTTAACAAAACTACGACTCGCTGATACTTCTCCTTTCTCAAAGCCGCGAATTGTCTGAGTTCCTCCTAAGTTAAAAGCTTGATAAGAAGGAACATCGCCAATAAAGGCTCCTCCTTGAAGATTTAGGATCAATGTGCGCGGTCCTGGGGAAAATCCAAAGATATTCAGGGGAATGAATTGGCTAAAGCTAGCAGAGAGACGATTATACCCAATCTTGGCATCTCCGATAGGAATTGATTGACTGGAACCAAACCGCAACCGAGAACCTTGATTAGGATCATTTGGGTTATCAGTATCATCAAACAAAAGAGCAGCATCAATAGTGAACCGGGTATCTTGTCCATCATCACTAAAAGTGAAAGAGTTGCCTAGTTCATCTTTAGTTTCAATGTTGTTAGTAAAAGCTGCATCACGAACAGAAACTATTTGATAGTTGACGCCCAAAGCTGCATCAAGTTTCTTTGATAGGGGTTGTACATATTGAAGACCGCCACCGAAGCGAATAACCCAAGGAACATCTCCATTAGGTAAATCAACATCTTCCTCTCCATTCTCATAGACAGGGATACGACCACTGGAATTATAGATATTCGCAGCAAATGCTCCTGGTAAAAATGGTGCTAAATTTCCGTATCTCAAAT